>NZ_JAGQCQ010000212.1:0-6466 GCF_024346275.1 Cyanobium sp. BA20m-p-22 | reverse complement strand
CAGCCCGCTGCTCTATCACTTGGAGCTATGTGAGCGGGCAATGATTCAAGCCTGCGCACGCGATGCCCGGACCCTTGAGCTGGTGGGGGCTTGAGCGATGAAAGAAAAAGCCACCGTTGGAGCGGTGGCTGGTGGATTAAATCCTGAAACCAGCCTACCTACCGAGGCTAAGCACTTCCTACAGCTGCTCGGCAAAGACCCCGCCAAAACATGGTTCCGCTGCATCCGCCCTGTCCAGGGGCCAATAAGACATGGCAACGGGACAGACCTGCAGGGATTCGACGAGGCCACGCTTGAGGCGGACAACAAAGCAGGCGCGTCGATATTCTTCATCACTGGTGATGCAGATCAAGCCACCGGCAAGTACAAGAACGGCAAACCAACAGGCGCAGTCGAAGACCACGACGTTCATGCCTGCCGGGCTCTGTTTGTCGAGTGGGATGGTAAGCCCATCGAGTGGCAGTCGCGGGCATGGCGCGAGCTGGGCCTACCTGAGCCCTCAGCCATGGTCAAGACCGGCGGCAAGTCGGTGCATTGCTACTGGGTCCTAACCGAACCCCTGTCGACTGATGAATGGCGAGTTGGGACCCAACGCCTGATCAAGCATTGCGACAGCGACAAGCAATGCAGTAACCCATCAAGGCTGATGCGTCTGCCTGGCTTTGACTATATCGACAAAAAGACAGGCAAGCCCAACGGCCAGCGGGCTGAGTTGACCCACGACACCGGCACCCGCTACACCCTGCAGCAGATCCTGGACTGCCTGCCCGAGCCAGAGCCCCAGTTGCTCAACGTCAAGCAGTCAGGGCCCTTTGCCAGTAGCGCTCGCAAGGCAGCAGCAGACCTGCCACCACGGCCAGAAAGCTCTGTGATTGATGCCTTGAGGCAGGTGCCTGAGTTCAAGCATGACCAGGGCCGCCGTGATGAGTTGCTAGGGCTAGCGCTTCGTCTGTCGGTTGAGCTGGGCACCGAGCGGGCACATGAGTTGATGGCTAAGCATTCGCCCACCGTCACAGACCTTGCGGGCTATTTCCGCAAAGGACCAGACCGCATCAGCCCAGGCTCGCTTTACCCATTTCTGCGCGAGCACTACGGCATCGACATCCAGCGCCACGACCTCAAGCGGGACTTACGGCCCGCGGGCCGGCAAAATGATGCAGGCGAGATCGTCAACGGTTTTGGCGACCAGTCAGCCCCACCCGCATCGTTCCAGGCATTGATCCAGCTGCTGCCAGATGGCTGGAGCGAGAAGGGCAACCAGCAAACCCTGACTCCCGGCCGGCTGGCCGAGATGCTCCCGAGCAACTGGCTGAGATTCAACGAGCTTGATCTACGGGCTGAAATTCAGACCAGAAGCCGGTGGCAGCGGATCACTGACGCCTGCCTTGATTCCGCTTATGTGCTGCTCACCGCCAAGGGCTGGAGCATCACGGCGGAGCCCGTCGTGAAGGCGGTGCTCCATGCCGCTAGGCAATGCCCCCATCACCCAGTCCGCGATTACTTGGAGCAGATCGAGGTAAACCCAAGCATCACCCCGTTTGATCTCGATCAGGTCGGGCCGCGCTTCTTCCGCGCTACCAACCCGCTTCACGTTGAGATGATCCGCAAGTGGCTGATTGGCGCTGTTGCGCGGGCGCTCCATCCCGGCTGCCAGATGGACTACTGCTTGGTGCTACAGGGCGGACAAGGCCAGAAGAAGTCTCGATCAATTGAGGCCCTCGCCTCAAAGGATTTTCATTGCTGCAGCGTGCCCGAAAACGAAAAGGATCTACTACTGAATGTTCACAGCACTTGGATCTATGAGCTGGCGGAGCTGGAGAGCGTCACCAACCGCAAAGAATCCGGGCGATTGAAGAATCTAATAACCACCAGTATCGACAACATGCGTCCACCGTATGGGCGCACAGCGGAACGGCTTCCCCGTCAGTCGGTCTTCGCCGCCACTGTCAACGAGGACACTTTTCTGCGGGATGACACCGGGAACCGCCGGTACTGGGTTGTTCCGGTTGAAGGTGCTGGCCCATTGGATCGGGCAGGCATCACTGCCGCCAGGGATTCGATCTGGAAAGCCGCTGTGATCGCCTACCGCTCGGGTGAGCTCCCCATGCTCTCCACGGCGATGGAAACCCTGAGCGCTACACAAAACGAGGACTTCAACCAGCAGGACCCGTGGGTCGAGATGGTCCGCGCCTGGATGGACGGCGATCCGTTGGCGCGGTGGGACAGGGAACGCGACCCCTCCCCTCTGAGCTACGACCCAGAACAGCCCTTCACCAGCGCGGAGGTGCTGTACTCAGCCGGCCTGCGACGCCCAGACCAAATCCAGAGATACGACGAAAACAGGATCGCGGCTGTGCTGAAGAAAATGGGCTTTCAGAAGCGCAAGCAAGAACGGGTAGGGGGGCGGAAGGTCCGCCGGTGGGAGCTGTCCCAACCGCCACAACCGCCACAACCACAAGGCGCCAGGGTTGTGACACCCCAGACTGACTGCACTGGAACGGGTCTGTCCACCTTGTCCCAACCGCCACAACCTTTTTCAGGAAAAACGGAGGAGGTAAATGAGAGCGCTACAGGGGGCGCTGGTGGGCATACGAATCAGGTTTTTTCTGAGGAGGGTTGTGGCACCCCCCTTCACCCGCCCAAATCAATTGAGGCGCAGTCGGTTTCAGTGTCCCAACCCCCCTTAGAAGAGGTTGTGACACCTGAGGGGGTTAAGACACCTCAGCGCAACAAAGGGAGCCAACGTCGCAAAAAGGGCCAGGCGTCCGCCCCGTTTGATCGGCGAACCTACGAATCGACTTTCCTATAGTAATCCTTACTTGATGTAGGCCGTGCAAGAACTACTACCAAGAAGGCCAACCTCTTGGGATGTGCTTGGCCTACACAACTGGAAGCAAGAATCCAATCGTCCACTGGTGACTGCAGTCTTTTAGCCATGACTAGTAATAGGGTTTGCTATCTAGTGATGAATATGCTGTTGCAAAAGCGGAGTTCCTGTGAACTCAACCATATTCTTTGAAATTGCCCAACTCCTCAACAGCCATTTGGGCTACCCCCACCAGCACAGACCACTGCAGAGCGCTCCATGGCGGTGGGCCCCAGCAGTCAACTTCGAGGTAGCGGTTACAGCTAGATGCCACATCACCCCACCAGTCCAGGGCAGGGGCCTCGCTGGGCACCGGGGTGGCGCTGTTGACCTGCCTCCTCAGCAATCGTCTCACCGTGTCCGCCAGTCCGTCGAGTTCAAGGCAGCGTGCACCGGATGGGCTGGTGCGCTCAAAAGCACTCAATGATCCGCTCTTGAGCAGCCTGTAGATCGTGCTGCGGCTCCGAAAGCCAAGCGCTATCGATGCTTCTGTGATGCTCACTTCCATTGGGGGCTCCTGATAAGCAATGAGGGGGGCTGCTGGCAAAGGGGAGGGGGTAGGGGTTGCTATAGCCACATTAGCCGATTTGGGTGGGCGTCCCAAAACATCTACCCTGTACCTGGCCTGCAGGTGCGGTTCTAATTACCTCACATGTTAAACATCCAGGAAGGACCCATTAAGCAAGTGAGCCATAATTAGGCGGCAAAATTAGGGGACAATTAGTTAGAGCAACTTCTATGGGTGCAGCCTGTTTCGACGCGGTACTTAGGCCTGTTGCGGTGGTGCGTTCTCTGTTCAGGGGTGGGTGCGCAATGGCCGGTGTGTTTCCGATAAGCGCCAGCTTGAGGCGGCCAGCCCAGCTGCCCCCTCCCCGCAAGGGCACACCCATCAAGGGCAGCGGCCAGAGCAGACCCCTGGCACCAAGATCCATACCGTGTTAGTACAGGAGTACGCATGCAACAGTCACCATGGTGCCGCTCCTCCTCTCCCGCTTAGAGCCCTCCCGCAAGGAGGCGATAGAAGACTGGCCCTGGCTTGATAAGGCGGTGCTCCGCTCCAGCCGCAGCCGCCAGGTCTGCATGACCTGCCACTTCTTCCGCCACCACCCGGGGCCCGAGTGCATACCGCTGCTCACCTGCCACCTAAATCAGGGCCTGATCGCCCACGGCGAGCACCTGACCAGCCGCTGCCAGGGCTGGACCGAAGACCTGCATCGACAGCGGGGCTGGGCGCCGGAGGTGGCCTGAGCGAGGGACCCATAGCCGACCACCGCTGTCGCCCAAGGAGGCCTGGCTTAGCGACGGCCGGCATGTTCTCCACTTCCGGCCCAGCCGCTGGGACCGTTGGTGTCAGCAGCTAGAAGTCACGGTCGGGGAGCTGTTGCCGGATCAACCGGTGCCGCGGCTCAAACGGCGGCTGGAGATCAGCCGCGAGGAGGCCCTCAAGCTCTGGAGCGAGAAGCGGCAGGTGGGTTGGCAGGCATGTCCGCCGCAGTGGATCCCGCAGAAGCCGCTGCGGGCCTGAATGGCGCTACCGCTACCGGTTCAGCCCGCCAGCATGGGGACACCCGTTATCAACCTGTGCTCTTGCCTTCCCCTGTATTGCTTACAAACACAGAAACAGGTGGAGCACCCCGACACCTCCCCATAAAAGTGGGAGAGGGGCGCATCATGGGAGCAGCTCCCTATATGCCATGGAAATCCTCCTCCCTCTTTTGATTCTGGGATTGGTATGCGGTATCTACAGCAGTCTTGTGGCTAGTGCTAAGGGGTATAAAGCACCCGTTTGGTTCTTTAGTGGGCTTCTCTTCGACCCCCTTGGTCTGCTGGCCTCAATAGGCATACCAGATCTGAAGCTCCGTAGATACCTCCGCCTTCTGGCAGAGCATCAAAGCGCAGTGGGTAAGGAGGAATCCCCTTCGCTCCCTCTACGTGGAGAAGAAGACGCGGACGCTCAGCGCCGCCGAATACTTGGGCTGAAGTAAGTCTCAGCTCCGCCGTTTGACGTAACAGCTATTGCGCTGTTGGTGCTTAAAGCGACGGCTGCTTGATGCTCTCCGCCTGGTACTCCGTCACCGTTGTCAACGAGATTTTCGATGCTCCGACCCGCCAGGTTTTTGTGTGGATCTTGGTTCTTATTTGGCTAGTGCACGAGTCACTGGTTTCGCCCCTATCGACCTCGTTGTAATCCGTGCCGAGGTAAAATGACTGCCTATTCTTGTCTATCAATTCGTAACTAGTATCAGATGTGATTCGTCTTGTTCCACATACGGACTTGGCGATCTCTTCAAAGGTGCATTCCCGGTAGGATTTCTTTCTGATAATAGTCAGTGGGCCACAGTCCTGCATGGAGAAACCCATACTGCCAACTTGCCTCTGAAAGTTGTTGTTTTTCTCGACATCTCGGCCGCAGGTGTAGCGGTCGCCGTTGCTCGTTGTGAGATACGTCTCGATTATTTTTGAGCTGCCAGACCAGCTAGCAGTTCCGCTTGGTAACCCAGGAGGCCCCCAGATGCAGTCTGGCCCGGCAGACGCGGGCGATGCCATCAGGACAGCAGCAGCAGCTACTAGGTAGCGCATGTCTCAGCGGCAGATAGCCCGATTATCCCGCAGCCTGTTTGACGTAACAACGATTGCGACAGCTTAGCCAGCTAGCCGGCTAGCCGAATAAGCGCCTAATTGGCGTGGCAGCTTGCCACCTAGTCGCCTAGCTGCTTAGCTGCGGCGCATGGCACACCGCGTTCTGACTGTTTGCGGCTTGAAAGGCGGCACCGCCAAGACCAGCAGACCACCAACCTGGCCGCCTGGTGGTCTGCTGCTGGCCAGCGTGTGCTGCTGATCGACGCCGATCCGAATGGCAGCGCCACGAAGCTGCACGCCCGTGGCGAAGGTGCGCTGCTTGCTGCTGGCAGTGCCGTGGCACCAATACAGCAGGCGCCGATGGCAATGGCGAAGCCTTGGGATCTGGTGGTGGTCGACACCGCTGGCGGCAGCCGCGACGAGCAGCGCACCTATGCCGAAGGCAGCGACTTCGTGCTGGCGCCATGCCAACCAGCGGCCAGCTCCATCGAGCAGGTGGTCGACCTGGCCGAGATCCTGAAAGCCACTGGCGTGCCGTTCGGCGTGGTTCTGACCATGTGCGACACCAGACGCAAGGTCGACGCAATCAAGACCAGGCAAGTGCTTGAACGTGTCGGCTTGCCGGTGCTGGCGGCTCAGATCACTCTGCTGTCGGCATGGCCGAAAGCCGAAGCCGCTGGCCTTGCCGTACGCGATGCACGCACCGACGCCGACAGGCCAGACGCCGGTGCCGTTACGGCATGGCAGCAGGTGGCAGACCTTGCAACCGAAATCGAAACCAAGCTGCAGCCATGAAGCTCGACAAGATCACCAAGCAGCTCGAGGAACGCCAGCAAGGTCTGGCCGCCGTCTTCGGCACTGCACCGCCAGAACCGCCAGAACCGCCAGAACCGTCAACGGCGCCAGCACGCCGCGCACGGCAGCAGGTCGAAGGCAGCAAGCGCAGCAGTTGGACGATGCGCGCCTGGTATGTGCAGCCAGAAACGGCTAGCCGCCTACGCGCCTATGTGAATAGGCAGC
>NZ_JAGQCQ010000211.1:0-6466 GCF_024346275.1 Cyanobium sp. BA20m-p-22 | reverse complement strand
ATTTTGTTTGCTCCCTTCATCAACCTGCGCATGGCAGGCCAGGGCGACGTGCACTCATGACCAACGGTCGGGCCCTGCTGCGGGCCCTGGGGGTTTTTGGCTTGGGGGGCGGCGGTTATTGGCTCTTTCAGGCCGGGGGCTTTGAGGGCTTTTCTGCTGGTATCGCCGCCTCAG
Organism: Cyanobium sp. BA20m-p-22; assembly: GCF_024346275.1. Lineage (NCBI taxonomy): Bacteria > Bacillati > Cyanobacteriota > Cyanophyceae > Synechococcales > Prochlorococcaceae > Cyanobium > Cyanobium sp. BA20m-p-22. Next base: position 6,292 of record NZ_JAGQCQ010000211.1, on the reverse strand, counting down.
CCCTGCTGATGGTGCTGGTTCTCGCCTGGACGGGCAGTTACCTATTTCGGGTGGTCACAGGCAAAATGACCTTTATCCAGCAGCGGCGCCAATACCGCGAGGCCTACGACGCCCTCACAACTGAGGCTCTGCAGCGCAAGTTTGACGCCCTCAGCCCTGAAGAGCAGGAGCGCCTGCTACGCGAAACGGGCCAGCTGCCAGAAGCTCCCCAGGGCGAGGCATAGGCTCACTGGCCGAAGCCCTTCTAGCTGCTGTGTCTGCCGCCCCTACCCAAATCCAGCAGCGTTTCAGCTCCCTTCGCCAACAGGGACGTTGCGCCCTGATGCCGTTTTTGATGGCGGGCGATCCGAATCTGACCCACACCCGGGCAAGCCTGCTGGCCCTGCAGGCCAACGGCGCCGACCTGGTGGAGCTAGGCATTCCCTACAGCGATCCCTTGGCCGATGGGCCGGTGATCCAGGCCGCTGCCAGCCGAGCTCTTAAAGCTCGCACCACTCCAGCCGGGGTGCTGGAGATGCTCAGCTCCCTCAAGGGTGAACTGACCATGCCGGTGGTGCTGTTCACCTACAGCAACCCCCTGCTCAACCGCGGCATGGAGGCCTTCTGTGCCGCCGCCGCCGCCGCCGGAGCCGCCGGATTGGTGGTGCCCGACCTACCCCTTGAAGAGGCCGAGAAACTCTCAGCAATCGCAGCAGCTGCCGGCCTCGATCTGGTGCTGCTAGTGGCGCCCACCACGCCAGCCGAGCGCATGGGAAGAATCCATCAGGCAAGCCGCGGCTTCACCTACCTAGTGAGCGTCACCGGCGTGACCGGGGTGCGGACAAACCTTGAGTCCCGGGTGGGCGATCTGGTGGGCCAGCTCAAGACCCTGGGAGATACGCCAATCGCCGTGGGCTTTGGCATTTCCGACCCCGAGCAAGCCCGCCAGGTGCGCGACTGGGGCGCCGATGGGGCAATTGTGGGCAGTGCCCTAGTCAAAGTGATGGCGGCCGCCCATGGCCAGCAGGGCGACGTTGCCGCCGCGGCCGGGCGCTTCTGCGCCGAGTTGCGGGCCGGGCTCGACGCTTAAGCGTGCGCTGGCCCTTTATGGGTCGCTGGGGCCAGCTGAGGCCAGCAGGCGGCGCAGGCCGTTGAACAGGCGATCCAAGGCTTCCGCCAGTTGGGGGCCATCCAGCAGGCCATAGCTCAGCCGCAGCAGCGGCCCGCCGGCCCTGGCCGGATCTAGGCCGAAGCTTTCCCCACTCAGGGTCGCCACCCGGTGCTCGAGCACCAGCCGCCGCATCAATGTGTCTCCCGTCAACGGGCCGGCAGCGGCCCTATCCAGCTGGAGCAGGCCATAGAAGGCGCCATCGGGATTGGCCCACAGCTGCACCGGCAGGCCGCTATCGCGCGCTTCGGCCACGGCCGCCAGGAGCTGCCGGCGGCGGTCGGCCAGGCCGGCAATTCGGGGCGCGCACCAGCTGGGTCCGGCCCTCAAGGCGGCAAGGGCCCCATGCTGGGTCAACCGCGGTGGACAGATCAGCACCGTGTCCTGCACCTTTTGTAAGGCCGGAAGCAAGGCGGCGGGTACGGCCATGTAGCCAAGCCGCCAACCGGCCATGCCATAGGCCTTGGAGAGGGAATGGAGCGACACGGTGTGGGCCGCACTGCCGCTCTGGGACCCAGCACTCCAATGGGGCTCGCCGCCATGGACAAACAGCTCATAGGCCTCATCGCTGATGTGCAGGAGGCCATGCAGGGCACAAAGTCGATTGATCGCCGCCAGCACAGCCGCCGGAATCACCACCCCACTGGGATTGTTGGGCGACACGGTGACGATGGCGCGGGTGCGAGGTGTGATCGCCGCAGCCAGGCGCTGGGGATCGGGGATGGCACCGCCTTCCACCAGCACCGGAACGGCGCCGGCGAGCTGCACCGCCATCACATGGTTGAAGTAATAGGGCAGCGGCAGAATCACCTCACTGGGCCCAGCTGGCGAGCCCTCGGCAATCACCTGAACAACGGCGCTGAAGGCCATGTTGCTGCCCGCGGTCACCAGCACCGCGGCCCCATCGAGGTCGAGCCCGTTCTGGCTCAGGAGCTTGGTGCTGACTGCCTCCAACAAGGGCGAATCCCCCTGCAGGGCGCCATAGCGATGCAGCTCAGGCCCACCAGCTGCCAGCGCCTCGGCCACGGCCCTGGGGACGGTCTCGGGCGGGTCCCACCCCACCATGCCCTGGGCAAGGGAGAGGCAGCCCGGGCTCTGGCGCACCAGGGCGGCCAGCTCCGGGATCACCGGGCTGAGCACCCCCTGGAGGCGACGGCTTGGCCCTGGCGGTGCCAAGGGGCTCAGAGGTTGTATTTGGCCGTCGACTGCTTCACGCAGGTGGTCTTGGCCTGATCCAGGCTCTGGCCTTGTTTGAGCATGCCATTGGCCACGCAGGTGCAGGTGTCATTGACCATGCCGGCAGGCGGGGTCTTACCAGACTTCTGGAAATCGGCCTGCATGGCACTGGAGCATTTGCCAACAATTATATTTTGCATCATGTTGGCGTGGGCCGGGGCCGCCACCAGGGCGGTACTGGCGCAGGCGAAAAGGAGGGGCAGGCGAAGCATGGAGCCAGGGCTGGGCATGGAGGCGGGGCTGTTCATGGAGGTAGGGCTGAGATCGGAGCGAACCGGGTAAGAGCCCAGGCTGATTCCAGTCTTACCACCGCGGGCCGGTTCCTGAGGTCTAAGCGGGTTCCTAAAGTCTTGGCCGTTTCACTCGCCCATCTGCCATGCGCTTCGTGCTTTGGGGCACCTACTGCGACGAAGCCCTGACCAGGCGCGCCCCCTATCGGCAGGAGCACCTGGCAGCCCTGCAGCAACTAAAGGATGCCGGCACCCTGGTCACCCTCGGCCCGACCGAGGGCAGCAGCCACGTTTTCGGCATCTTTGAGGCGGAAAGTCAGGAGCTGGTGGAAGCCATAGTTAAGGGCGACGTCTACTGGCGCCATGGGATCTGGACTGAAGTGCAGATCTACCCCTGGATCCAGGCTTTCTGAAGCCAGTCAGCCCCGCGGCCAATCGAGCAGGGCCTGCTGCCACACATAGGCCGCCACGGCCTCGGCACCTGTCTCCCCGAGCACGGCCCCGTAGCCGGCCATCTGGCCCCGGCCAGCGACCGCGATCTCGAGGATCCCAGCGGGTCCATCGATGCCATGGCGCTCGAGGGCTGCCAGCTTCAGGGTTTGCCCCCGGCGAATGATGTTGCCGCCATTGACATGGCAGCCGGCGCAATGGTTGCTGAACAATTCAGCGCCTGAGAGGCCTGCAGCTGGAGCCGGGGCAGCGCCAACCAGCAAGCCGATGGCAAGGGCGATCACCAGGGCCATCGCCTGAACATGCTTCTGGCCCACCCTGAAAACCCTTGAAAGGAGATTCCAGTGTGCTCCCACAGGCGCTAAACAGGAGCCGGTGTCATCCCGACCGCCCTGGCTTCCAGCCCTCTGCCACCCCTCACCCTGCTGCACAGCGCTGACTGGCAGATCGGCAAGCCCTATGGCCGGGTCCAGGACCCGGACAAACGGGCCCTCCTGCGCCAGGTGCGGCTCCAGGCCATCGGCCGGATCGGCTCCCATGCCGCCAGCACGGGAGCCGATTTGGTGGCGGTGGCCGGAGATCTGTTCGACTCCCCCACCCCAGGCAGAGCGGATGTGAGTGCCGTGTGTGCCGCCATCGGCTCCATCCCCTGCCCGGTGCTTGTGATCCCGGGCAACCACGACCACGGCGGCCCTGGCAGCGTCTGGCACAGCCCCTACTTCCAGGCAGAGCAACTGCGCCGCGCCCCCAACCTTCAGGTGCTGCTGGAGCCCGCGCCGCTGGAACTCGAAGCGGCAGTGATCCTTCCCTGCCCGCTGCTGCGGCGCAGCGACAGCGCCGATCCCTGCGGTTGGCTCCACTCGGTCAACTGGGCCCAGCTGCCGGCGGACAAGCCCCGGGTTGTGATCGCCCATGGCTCGGTGCACGGCTTCGCTGCCCCCGATCTCGACAGGAGCGGCGACGGCGCCAACAACCGGCTGCGCCTCGAGGGGCCCTGGCTGGACCAGGTGGACTACGTCGCCCTGGGGGACTGGCACGGGGTCAAGCAGGTTGCCGCAAAGGTTTGGTACAGCGGCAGCCCCGAACCGGACCGCTTCCCCCGCAGCCCTGACTACCGCTCCGGGTTGGTGTTGCAGGCCCGGATCGGCAGGGGACTGAACCCCCAGGTGACCCCCCTGGGCACCGGGGTGCTCGGCTGGCATCCCCTGCGGATTGAGTTGCACGAGGATGGCGATCTAGACCGGCTGGAAGATCAGCTGGACGCCCTGCTCGGCGGCCGGATTGGCAGCGATCTGCTGCTGCTGGAGGTGGGCGGCAGCCTCAGCCTGGCCGGCCACCGCCGCTATGGGGCCCTGCTCGAGCGCCTGGAAGCCCAGCTGCTGCGGCTCAAACTGCGGGGCCGTTGCGAAGCCGCTCCCGGCGAGGCCGAGCTGGCCGAACTCACCCAGCGCCCCTGTGATCCGCTGGTGGCCCGCGTGGCTGGGGAACTGCAGCAGGCAATCGCCACCGGCGCAGGGATCGGCGACGAGGCTCTCGGCGCCAATGGGTTGGATCCGGCCCTGTTGCGTCTTGCCCTCTGTGAGCTGCACCAGACCGTTGGGCAGCTGCAGGGCTGACCATGCGCCTGCTCCATGCCAGCTTGCGCCAGGTGCGCCTCCATCAGCATCTGGAGCTGCGCTTTGATCCCCATTTCACCCTGCTGGGCGGCGCCAACGAGGCCGGCAAAAGCACGGTGGTGGAGGCCTTGCATAAGGTTCTCTTCCTACGGGCAAGTGCCACCGGCCGGGCGGTGGACGAGCTGCGCTCACGCCTGCACAGCGGCCTGCCGGAAATTGCAGTGGGCTTCGAGGCGGCTGGAGCCCGATGGGAGCTGCGCAAACGCTTTTCCGGCGCCAGTGGCACCTGCCAGCTGGGCAGCGACGGCGGCGTAGCCCTACAGGGGGCTGCCGCCGAGGAGCAATTGGCCCGCCTGCTGGGCGTGGAGGGGCCGATTGAGGGCCGCAGGCACGGCCAGTTGCCCCAGCGCTGGGGCCACCTCTGGGTGCGTCAGGGAGAGTCGGGCAGCAACCTGCTGGCCGGCCCAGGCGAGGCCTATGACCTCAAATCCCTGGTGCAGCAGTTACAGCAACGGGGGGCCGCAGCGGCCCTGGAATCGCCCCTGGATCGGCTGGTGGGGGAGCAGCTGCAAGCCAGGCTGGATCTGCAATTCACCGCCACAGGCAAGGTCAAGGCCGGCTCCCCCCTGGCCGAGGCGCGGCAGCGCTGCCAGGAGGCCCAGGCAGCCCTGGAACAGGCCCAGGGCCACCGGGCTGAGCTGGAATCGGCCATGGAGCAACTGCAACGGATCGGCGCAAGGCTGCAGGCCATCGACTCGGCGGAAAGGCCCCGGCTGAGGCGGGCCAGCCAACTGGCGGGCCAGCTCCGCCTGCGCCAGGCCCAGATCGGCCCCCTGCAGCAACAATTTGCCCAGCTGGAGCTGGCCCTGGCTGAGCAGCAGGCCCTGCAGCAGCAAGGCCTCAACCTGGAGGCCCAACAGCAGGCCTGGCAGCAGCAGCTGGCCAGCCAGCTGGAGGAGCAAGCCACCCACCAAGCCGGCTGCCGAGCTGGGGAGCTGGCCCTGCTGGAGCTCGATGGCCAGCAGCGGGAGCTGGCTGGGCGGCTTGAGCTGGCCCAGCAACTGCTCGACCTCGCCAGCCTTGAGGAGGAAGCCCGGCAGCTGAACGCCCACCAACAGCAATTCGAGCAGCTTCAACGGGATGCCCAGCTGTGCAAGCAACGTCTGCTGGGGCTGGCACCGATCGATCAGGAAACGGTCCGGGCCCTCAGACAGGCGGAACAACAGCTGGCCCAGGCCCAGGCCCGCAGCCAGGCAATGGCCACCGCCGTTGCCCTGCTCGATGCCGACCAAGTGGTGTCAGTAGGCGGCCAGCCACTCCTGCCGGGTGAAACCCTGCAACTCAGTCGCGCCGCCGAGCTCAGCATCGGCAGCGGCGTGCGGCTGCGGATCAGCCCTGGTGGGGGCAAGGCAAACCTGGAGGCAGCCGAAGCGCTGGAGGCCCGTGCCCAGTCCCTGCTCAAACTGCAGCAGCAGGCAGGGGTCGACAGCAGCGAGGCGGCTGAGCAGATTGCCGGGCAACGCCAGGAGCTGGAGCGGGAACTGGCCCGCCTGCGCCAGGCAGCTGGCGCCATCCCCTGGAGCCGGCTCAGCGAGCAGATCGGCGCCCTCGAA
>NZ_JAGQCQ010000210.1:0-6545 GCF_024346275.1 Cyanobium sp. BA20m-p-22 | reverse complement strand
ACTGGATTTGCCATGGCTCAATTTCGATATGCTGCTCAACAAACTCAGCAACAAGTGCCGGGGCCCCTGCCCATCTTGGGTGTTGCCGCTGCTTTCATCTACAGCCGCAAGCTAAGAAAGCGCATTAAGGAGAGCAAGGCACTGCCTGTAGCCAGCGCCATCGGCTGAGTCTGGTCATCATTGAGCATGAGCCCTGCCGCAAGGTGGGGCCTTGTCATGACCGCAGGTAGGTGCAAATTCTCGCGACCGGCTCCTAGGATCCAACGAACTCGCGGTGGTCCCTGTTGGCCGCCGGTTGCTGGCCACTGATGACCGACGTTCCAGTTCAGCGGATCCGCAATTTCTGCATCATTGCCCACATCGACCACGGGAAATCGACCCTGGCCGACCGGCTGCTGCAGGACACGGGAACGGTCGCGGCGCGCGACATGCAGGCCCAGTTCCTCGACAACATGGAACTGGAGCGGGAGCGGGGCATCACGATCAAGCTCCAGGCGGCCCGGATGGAATACACGGCCCCCGACGGTGAGCAATACATCCTCAACCTGATCGACACCCCAGGCCATGTGGACTTTTCCTATGAGGTGAGCCGCAGCCTCCAGGCCTGCGAAGGCGCCCTGCTGGTTGTCGATGCCAGCCAGGGGGTGGAGGCCCAGACCCTGGCCAATGTCTATCTGGCCCTGGGGAATGATCTGGAGATCATCCCTGTGCTCAACAAGATCGACCTGCCCGGCGCCGATCCTGAGCGGATCAAGGAGGAAATCGAGGCGATCATCGGCCTCGATACCTCCAAGGCGATTGCCTGCTCCGCCAAAACGGGTCTGGGAATCCCCGAGATCCTCGAAGCGGTGGTGGAGCGGGTGCCGCCGCCGCCAAACCTGGTGGACGAACCGCTTCGGGCCTTGATCTTTGACTCCTACTACGACCCCTACCGGGGAGTGATCGTCTATTTCCGGGTGATCAGTGGGGTGATTGCCCGCAAAGACAAGGTGCTGCTGATGGCCAGCGGCAAAACCGTGGAGCTCGATGAAGTGGGGGTGATGGCGCCAGACCAGCGGCAGGTGGAGAGCCTCCATGCCGGCGAGGTGGGCTACATGGCGGCCTCGATTAAGGCAGTTGCCGATGCCCGGGTGGGAGACACGATCACCCTGGCGGCCAATCCGGCGGCGGAGCCGCTGCCGGGCTACGCAGAGGCCAAGCCGATGGTGTTCTGTGGGCTGTTCCCCACCGACGCCGACCAATACCCCGACCTGCGTGACGCCCTCTGCAAGCTGCAGCTCTCCGATGCGGCGCTCAAATTTGAGCCGGAAACCAGCAGCGCCATGGGGTTTGGCTTCCGCTGCGGCTTCCTGGGGCTGCTGCACATGGAGATCGTGCAGGAGCGGCTCGAGCGTGAATACGACCTCGACCTGATCGTCACGGCCCCATCGGTGATCTACCAGGTGAACATGGTCGACGGCAGCACTTCGATGGTCGACAACCCGGCCACCCTGCCGGATCCCCAGAAGCGCGAATCGATCGAAGAGCCCTATGTGAAGCTCGAGATCTACACCCCCAATAGCTACAACGGCGCCCTGATGGAGCTCTGCCAGGAGCGCCGCGGCGAGTTTATCGACATGAAATACATCACCCAAGACCGGGTGACCCTCCACTACGAGATGCCCCTGGCTGAGGTGGTGACTGACTTCTTTGACCAGATGAAGAGCCGCACCAAGGGCTATGCCTCGATGGAATACAGCCTGATCGGCTATCGCAAAAATGAGCTGGTGCGCCTCGATGTGCTGATCAACAGCGAAAAAGCCGATCCGCTCACCACGATCGTGCACCGTGATAAGGCCTACAACGTGGGCAAGGGTCTGGTGGAGAAGCTCAAGGAGCTGATCCCCAGGCAGCAATTCAAGATTCCGATCCAGGCCTCGATCGGTAGCCGCATCATCGCCAGCGAGAGCATCAGCGCCATCCGTAAGGATGTGCTGGCCAAGTGCTATGGCGGCGACATCTCCCGCAAGAAGAAGCTGCTCAAAAAGCAAGCCAAGGGCAAAAAGCGCATGAAGGCGATGGGCAAGGTGGACGTGCCCCAGGAGGCCTTCATGGCTGTCTTGAAGCTCAACCAGTAGGTGGGCCCCACCCAAACCAGTTGACAGGGTGTAGGATTTGGATTCCTACATAAGTGGCGAGGGTAGTTAAAACCATGCCGCAAGCCAATCCCCAGCTCCCCCAATTCGTTTCGGCCCACCAGGCTGCCCAGCAGGCCCTCAAGCAGCAGCTGAGGCGCCAAGCCCTCCAGCGGGTGCGCCAACTCACCAACGAAGGCCGCCACATCGAAGCCAACGCCCTCTGGCAGGAAGAGATCAGCGCCTAGCCGGCTGACCCTGTGGGAATGCTGAAGGGGTTGGTAAGCCCCTTCGGCCATGGCTTCCTGGTATGTCCGGAAAAGTTCAAGCTTCAAGTGCCGCCATCCGGTAGCAGAGCAGGGTTTTTTGTTGCCGCTCTCATCGGCGGCAGCCCTGCTTCTTTTGGTTGGCAGCCTCTCGTTGCAAACGGTCTCCCTGGAGGCCAGGCGCCATTTGCAGTTGCAGCTGCAGTTGCGTCAGCAGCAGGATCTGCTCAGCTCAGCAGCCCAGCAGTTGGTGGGCCGGCTCAAGCTGCACCACTCCTGTTTGCTGGAGCTGCCCAGCTCCCGGTGGGCCGGGGCTCCCTGCCTGGCGGCTGAGGCGCCCGAGGCTCTGCAGCAGGGCCAGATCGGCAGCCATTCCTACCGGCTGCTGAGTCTGGCGCCCACGCCCGCAGGTGCTGAGCTGCGGCTGGCACTCAGCAGCGGCGGCCCCACGGCCGCGTTTGCCTTGGTGAATGGCGCCCTGCGGGAGCTGGGGCTGCGTTCGGCCCAGCCGGGGGCAGCATGAACTTCGCCGAAGTGTTGGTGGCGGCGCTGCTGCTCGCGGGCGCCAGCAGTGGTTCCCTGCAGATCTGGGCCGCGGCGGTGGCGGCCAGCCGCGGGGCGGAGCTGGGCCTCGAGCAGCTGGTGGAGCTCGATGGGGCCCTGCTGGCCGCTGAACAGCACCTGCAGCAGGCGCTGGCCGCTCCCTTGGCCGGCGATTGCAGCCTGGCGGTGGCAGCGATGGCGGCCGAATTGGCCCAGGCGCCCCTGGCAGCTGGCCTCGAGCGCCAGCTGGAACCCCAGGGCGGTGGCCTCTGGCTGCGCTTGCAGGCGCCGGGGCTGCCCCAGCGGCAGCGTTGGCTCGATGCGGCGGCGATGGGCTTTTGCAGCAGTTCCTCAACCCCGGAGGCAGGTGGTGATGGCACGCCGGGATGAGCGGGCGACGGCGGGATTGAGCCTGGCGGAGCTGCTGGTGGCGGTGGCGGTGCTGGCCCTGCTGGCTGGGCTGGCCTTTGGCAGTGGCAGGCGCTGGCTGGCCCAGCAGCAGCTGGAAACGGCAACGCGCCTGGTGTTGGCTGGGCTCGACCAGGGCCGGGCGCAGGCTGGGCGGCTGGGCCGTCCCTGCGCCATCGCCCTTAGCCAGCAGGGGTGGCAGGCCCCCAATGGGGGCGGACTGCCCAGTTGCCTGGCCCAGCCCCTGTCCTTGCAGGAAGGGGTGGGAGCAGGCGCGCTGGAGTTGAGCCACAACCTGCCGGCGGCCCTGCGATTCAGTAGTAATGGCTTGCTCCTCGATGGCGGCACGGTCGTGCTGGCTGTGGCGGGCACACCGCTGCAGCGCTGCGTGGTGATGGCGTTGCCGCTGGGGGTTACCCGGGTGGGCCACTGGCGGGAGGGCAGCTGTGCACCCGCCTGAAGCCACCAAGCGCCGCAGTGGTGATGCGGGGATGTCGCTGCTGGAGCTGCTGCTGGCCCTGAGCGGCGGGCTGCTGCTGGTGGGGGTGATGCTGCAGGCCGTGCTGGCGGAGACCCGCGGCAACCGGCAGCTGGGGGAGCGCCTGCGGCAGCGAGCCATGGCCGGCCGGGCACTGGCCCTGATCAGTGCCGATGGGGCGCGGGCAAGCCGGCTGACAATCGGTGGCACCGGTGGCAGCAGCCCAGCCTGCGGGTTGGCTGGCCGCCAAGTGCTGCTCCATCTCGAGCCGGGGCTGGGAACGGGTACTGGGCCGATCACTTACACCCTGGGCCAGCCGCCCAGTGCCATCTGGCGGGGTGCGGTGCTGATGCGCTGCGGGCCGGCCTTCGGGCTCGATGGTGAACCAAGTGCTGGGGCCAGCTTGAACCGGGTGGTGCTCGATGGGCTGCAGGTGGCTGGCACCCGGGCCGAACGAATCAGTGGCGCTGTGGTGCGCGTAACCCTGCAGGGTCAGAGCCGGGTGCAGGGGGTGCTGGCCGACCGTGGCTGAAGGATCAGTATTTGCTTGGTCGGGGCACAACGGTGGATTCCTTATTGATTGTGGCGCCGTTGGGGTTGAGGGGATCGCGAAAAGAAATGGTGTACCTGACTTCATCAGCAGTGATTGTCGGCGTCGAGAAGGCGGTTACCCCAGTGGTTACCACTTCGGCGTGGTCAAAGTTGGCGCATTGTTTTGTTGCCCCCTGGGTGAGCAGGGCTCCGGCTTGATCGATGCTTGGTCCGCGTCTCTGGAGGCGGGACGTGCCAGTTGCCGGATCTGGAATCAGTTCGTAGCAGATGGCCACATCGTATCCAAATGACCCTGTAGTTGGATAACCTCCGTCACTACAGCGATTGCTGCTGGCGTCGTTAGCTTCGCAGGTTATCAACTCGAGGCCACTGCCAAGGCTCTGCACTCGGTGCGCTTCCTGGATTTCGGTGTTGAGGAGCGCATTCACTCTGGACCATCGCTCCTGCAGTCTGATCTGTCCCCCTAGCCGCTGATTGATGCGCAGCTGGGGCGCGAACACCGCTGTGGTGATGATGATCACCAAGGCACCGATTGCCGTGCCCACGGCCAGTTCAACAAGGGTGAATCCGTTCCCCAATCCCAGCAAGGGAGAGGGCCAGCGGGGTAGCGGAGTTTTCATTGTTCAGAACCTTGTGAGCACGCAGCTGCCACTGCTGGCATCACCCAGCTCAAGATTGCCGAACAAGCCGTTGAGTTGGATGCAACGGCTGGGTCCGCCGTTGGCCATGGCAATGGTGATCAGCACGTCCGTGCTGGGATATTTGCTGGCCCGTGGAGTGAAGCTGAAGCTGGTAGGAATCGCGGTTATGAAGTAGCTTGCCCCTTGGGCAGATTCGGGCAGCAGATAGGGATTGTTGGGCGTGGCACAGGTTTCTGGGATGGGCGCACCAAGGCTGGCCACGGTTTGAGCGGCCGTGATTGTGCCGCCGCTGATCACCACCGTGCAGGCACTGCCTTTTAGTGCTGAGCTCCGCACCTCTTGAAGCCAGCCGGCTAGTCCGGTGGTGAGCCCATTCACCTGGGCCTTCTTGTAGTCCTGAATCGCAGCTGGCAGGCCCAGCCACCCAATCATTCCCAGGATTGCCACCACGACGAGCAGCTCCAGCAAGGTGAAGCCAGTGCGCTTTGACTGGCTGTATTTCAAGGACACCACTGGCTTACTGTTGGCGAGAGAATGATCTGGGTTTTGGCCCCCTCGGTTGGGCTCCATTCCACGATGTAGAGGTGGCTGCTGGAATCGTTGTTCGGATGGAGTTTTGCCGTTCGAGTTATGTTAGGGGTGATTGCTATGCTGGCTCCAAGTTCATCCACAAGGCCCTGCGAAAGGTTCGTTGATGTGTTTTTGCAGAGCAACTTGAACTTTTCAAAGGCTTGATCAGGATCATCGGGTCTGGGGGCATACTCGTATTTATCAGGAGGCGATTGGTTGAGACTTGTAATGCTGCAGCTTCCCGGCAGGCAGGTATAATAATCGTTGAGCCGTTGTATTTTTGCCAGATCAGCATTTATGGCAGCGGAGACCTCGTCACGGCTACTTATGCTTTTTACAGATTCGACCGACGAAGTAAAGACGCTTATCAGCGCAACGCCTGACATTGTCAGCAAGCCAGCGGAAACGATTGCTTCCGCCAAACTAAATCCCGCCTCGCTGGCTTGATGCTTTTTAGCTTTCAGCTGGCGAATCGAGGGCATGTCTCAATTCCCGAAGAAGCGGAAGCGGCTGGTGCTGCGAGCCACCATGTCCCAAGGGAATAGGTCGGTGAAGCTATGCCCAGTTAGGCTATTATTGAAGGTATTGTATTCATCAGGGAGTATTCCCATAAGAATGAAGACATCAGCCACACCGTTCCTTGGCATGTTGAATTTGGCATTGGTGCCCGTGATGTCCAGCCGGTTAGCCCAGACAACAGACTGGAAGGTGGCTGATTCTCCTATGAGCCTGACTGTCGATTTGGGTGCATAAATAAAAAAACCTGCGTCACTGGGGGGCAAAAAACTTGCCCCACTGCGGGGGGCCTTAATTATGAGATCTTGAACGCCTGCTCCAAATAAAGAAAGATCGGTGATGTTACCTACAAATTGGGTGCACAACTTGTCCTTGCAGTGCCTGATGGTTCCACCTCCAAGAGTGCTTTTAATTCCGGTGCTCTCGGGAGAAAAATAAAGCCTGATCCTTCCAGGGC
>NZ_JAGQCQ010000021.1:0-21041 GCF_024346275.1 Cyanobium sp. BA20m-p-22 | reverse complement strand
ATGGGCGGATCTGGCAGCAGCTAGCTCCGATCTTCGCAACTGCCCATACTGAAATGGCGATCCCACCGTTGCGGCCATGTTTCTGATCCACAGCACGGTCGATCAGGCCCCGCTGCAGGCGGCGGCCCTGGTGGGCGCCTGCAGGGGCGACGGCTGGCAGACCCCTCTTCAGCCCCGCTTCCTGGGCGTGCTGTTCCACCAGCTGCTCGGCTACGAGGCCGATTTCGATGAGTTGGCGGGCCTATCCCCCGAAGCCGTGGCCGAGGCCCTGCCCACTCCCGAGCAACGGCTCGAGTTGGTGGAGTTGATGGTGACCCTAGAGATGCTCTGCGATTCCATCCCTGCGGCGCTCGAGGCCTCCATCGAACACTGGGCCAGGGTGCTGGGGGTGGAAGACCGCAGCCTGAGGCTTGCCCGCGACCTGGCGGCCCATGCCTCCTCCCAGGCCCTGCACGACTTCTACCGCTACGACTGGGTTGGTGAGCAGGACATCCTCAGCCCAGCCTTTGAGGGGCTGCTGGCCCGCCATGGCGACCAGGCCTACGCCCTCACCGTGGAGCCGGATCCCATCGAGGCGGCCCGCTGGCGCGCCCTGGAGCAGTGCCCTGCCGGCAGCATTGGCCGCAGCCTCTGGGATTTTTACCAGGAGCGCGGCTTCGGTTTCCCAGGGGAACCGGGTGCCGCTAACGCGGCCCTGGCCCATCACGATTGGATCCATGTATTGGCGGATTTCGACACCACCCCGATGGGTGAGATGGAGGTGACCGCCTTCCAGGCCGCCGCCAGCACCTTGCCCGGGGCCACCCTTGGCTTTATCGGTGCTGTGAGCATCTTTCAGACGGGGCTGCTGCCGAGTCTGGTGGTGCCGCCGGGCTATTCCCATGCCCTGGAAGTGCCGGGGGGGCCTGAGCGGATCGCCGACGCCATCCAACGCGGTCGCGCCTGCCAGAGGGATGTGTTCCGTGAGATCGATTTCTTTACTGTGGCTGACCAAGCTCTTCCTGCCCTCCGCGACTGTTGGAGCATTCTCGGCAAAGCCAATCTCCCGTCGAGCTAATGGCTCGTAGGCACTGCCAGCGCTGCGCCGATGGCGGCCCATCTAGCGAAAAGGGGGCTGTTGTGGGCGTGCTGCCCCTGTTCGGTGCCCTGTTGCTGGGGGCAGGGGTAGCCCTCCTGGTCGTGTTGCCTCGGGGCAACCAGCCCCTAGCCTCGCGAACCCCACAGCCTGCAGCGATTCGGCCGGTTAGGGCCCCCGGTCCCCAGCCCCGATCCCCGCTGGGTTCTTCGCCAGACCCACAGCTGCTGCTCAGCCAGCTGGCCGAGGCCGACCGGCAGTGGACCCCGCGCGCCGAACCCCTGGCCAATGGAGGCTACCGCTATGTCTACAAACGCCGGGCCGGCGAGCCGCCACTGAAACTGGAGACGATCCGGGCCCTGATCGCCAATCCGCCCAGCTTCGAGCGGGAAAGGCAGGCGATCGGCCAGCTGCTGCAGGCCCTGCAGCAGGTCGGTGTGCAGGTGAACCTCTCTGCCCCCCAGAAGAGCGGAGCTGCCGCTGAATGGGACCCGCGAGCCCGCACAGTTCGCATCCAGCCGACTGTGGTGAGCAAGGGCACGCTGGAATTTGCCAGGGTGCTCAACCATGAGGCGATCCACGTAGCCCAGAGCTGCAGCAACCAGGGCCTGGGTTCAGACCCCCTCTTGCTTGGCCTACCAAGCCAGCTACCTGGGCATCTCTCGACGGTGCTAGATGAACCGATCTATCGCACGGCCCCAGAGCGGGTGCGTCAGCTCGAAAGGGAGGCCTTTGCCAACCAGGATCGCCTCACCCTGGGGGTCCAGTTGGTGCAAGCCCACTGCTGAGGTCCTCCAGCAGCATGTTGAATTGCAGTAGCTGGGAATCACTGAGCTGCTGGCGGCTGGTGAGGGAAAAGTGCTGCTCCAGCAATGCCCGGCCCTGGCCAGGCTCCCATTGCAGCTGCGCCAGCAGTTGGTCGCATTGGCTCAGCAGTTCGCGCCGCCTCAGGGGTGCCGGAGCACTGCTGGCCTGGGTGCCTGGGCTGAATCCCTGCAGTGCTGCCAGGTAGGCCTGTAGATCGGCGTAGTTGGTGAGGCGGTTGCGGTTGGGGTTGCCGAAAACCCGCTGCAGATACACCGCCTCCTGGTCCCGATCCCAGCCGAGCCGCTGCAGCTCCAGCTCGAGTTGGGCCAGTTCAGCCGACCAGTCCTCCGGATCCACCTGGGGCTCCTCCGGCGGCTGGGCTTGGGGCTGCAGAGATTCGGGTTGGGAAGGCTGGGTTGGTGAAGGCTGTGTTGCTGAAGGCTGTGTTGCTGAAGGCAGGGGCTGGGGGGCTGGGGTCGCGATGGGAGCTGGGGCCTTGGGTCTGGTGACCGGTTCCCTGGTCAGTGGTTCCATTGCCTCCAGCTCGATCTGGGGCTGGGGTCGGCCCTGCAGCCGTTGGCGGGCCCGATCCTCCGCCAGCTCGGCCGTGGCTGCTTCGCCGAGGGCCGCATCGAGGATCTGCCCCTCCCGCCTGAGCTGCACCAGGACGATGCGGCTGCCTGGCTCAGCATGAACAAGCTGCACTTCCAGCTGCCAGCTCAACTGACCATCCAGCTTCCCCTCTGGCACCTCTTCATCCCCCGGACTGGCCAACCCGACTTTCTAGACTTCCCACCATCTTGGCCCGCTGCAGCCCGTGGAAGCGGAGTCGATCCAGTCAATCCAACCCCTGCTCGAGCAGGCGGACCAGTGGGGCGAGGTACTGCTGCTGTTGCCCTTGCTGGTGGCGCTCGAGGCCGTGTTGTCTGCTGACAACGCCATTGCCTTAGCCGCCATTGCCCGGGGCCTGGAGGATCCGGCCCGCCAGCGCCAGGCGCTCAACCTGGGCCTGGGCCTGGCCCTGGTATTCCGGCTCGGTCTGATCGTGGCCGCCCGGTGGGTGCTCAATTTCTGGCCCCTGCAGCTGGCGGCCGCCGGCTACCTGCTCTGGCTCTCTGGCAGCCATCTGGTGCTGGTCTTCTCCAATCCGGCAGAGGATTCCAGCGCCGAAGGGCAGGACCCAGATCCAGCCCAACCCGCCCCATCCCCCCAAGGCTCCCTCCACCATGCAGGTCTGGGCTCGGTTGTCCTGACGCTTGCCCTCACCGATCTGGCCTTCTCCCTCGACAGCGTGGCTGCCGCTGTAGCGGTGACGGATCGGCTGGTTCTGGTGATGGCTGGGGGGGTGATTGGGGTGATTGCCCTGCGGCTCACGGCTGAACTCTTCATCCGTTGGCTGGCCGTCTACCAGCACCTTGAGACCGCTGGCTACCTGGCGGTTGGACTGGTGGGGATTCGTCTACTGCTGCGCCTAGGCCTGCCCCAGGTGGTGCCGCCGGAGTGGCTGCTGCTGCTCTTGGTGGCTGGCCTATTTGCCTGGGGTTTCTCCGTCCGCCAGGTCCCGGTGGACCAGCCCCCCGTTCCATGAGGGTGGAGCTGCGCCAGATCGACACCGATCAATTGCTCGCGGCCCTTGAGGTAGACGAAATCAGTGATGTGCCCCATCCAGGCCGCTGGCTGGAAAGCGCTGGTCGCAGCTTTTTGGTTCTGCAGCGCCGCCATCGCTACCAGTTGCGCAACGGTAAATACCAGCTCGCCAGCGTGGCGCTGCAGGTGAAGTCCCAACGCCAACCAGGCGACGCTCGCTGGTGGCACAACCAGTGGGTGATTGGCGATCCCAGCTGTCGCTACAACGCCCGAACTCCCCTGCTGCGCTGCGCCGTGCTGCCCGATGGCCCCTGCGAGCTCTGCGCCCATTACTGCCAGCGAGATCGCCCTACCTGATCCCCTAACCAACGACTCCTAGGCTGGGCTGACAACGCTTCTGCGGCGATTACCCAATCCATCCCAGCTCCCAAGACTTCACCAGATGCCAAGACCTCTGCTGAGGCCTTGGCTGCTTCCTTCGATTGCTTTGGCCTGGGCGAACCCCTGCTCAAGGCGGTGGCTGAGAAGGGCTACACGAGTCCTTCGCCGATCCAGAGCCAGTGCATACCAGCCGTGCTGGCCGGTCACGATGTGATGGCTGCGGCCCAGACCGGCACCGGCAAAACCGCAGGCTTCACCCTGCCGATGTTGGAGCGGCTGCGCCACGGCCCTCCCGCCCGCGCCGGCATCGTGCGCTCTTTGGTGCTCACCCCCACCCGTGAGCTTGCGGCCCAGGTGGGTGAGAGCGTGCGGGCCTATGGCCGCTACCTCGACCTGCGCAGTGACGTGGTGTTTGGCGGGGTCAAGGTGAACCCCCAAATCAACCGTCTGCAGAGGGGTGCCGACATCCTGGTGGCCACCCCGGGCCGGCTGATGGACCTCTACCAGCAGAAGGCCCTGCGGCTCGATCGGGTTGAGATCCTGGTTCTCGATGAGGCCGACCGGATGCTGGATATGGGCTTCATCCGCGATATCCAGAAAATCCTGGCCCTGCTGCCAGCCAAGCGTCAGAACCTGCTGTTTTCGGCCACTTTTTCCGGCGACATCCGGCGTCTGGCCACGGGGCTGCTGCACAATCCCGTCCAGCTCCAGGCCACCCCGGCAAACCAGGCGGCCCCCACCGTTGAGCACCTGCTCCATCCCTGCGACATGGACCGCAAGGGGGATCTGCTCAGCCACCTGATTCGCAGCAATGACTGGCAGCAGGTGCTGGTGTTCTCCCGTACCAAGCACGGCGCCAACCGCATGGCGGACCGGCTCATTCGCGAAGGTATGACCGCCGCCGCCATCCACGGCAACAAGAGCCAGGGGGCCCGCACCCGGGCCCTGGCCGATTTCAAAGCCGGTGCCCTGCGCGTGCTGGTGGCCACCGACCTGGCTGCCCGCGGCATCGACATCCACCAGCTGCCCCACGTGGTCAACCTCGACCTGCCGAACCAGGCGGAGGATTACGTGCATCGCATCGGCCGCACCGGTCGGGCCGGCCATAACGGCCACGCGATCTCCCTGGTGGCCGCTGAAGAAAGTGAGTTGCTGCGGGCGATTGAGCGGGTGATCGGGCTCAGCCTGCCGCGTCAGGAGGTGCCTGGTTTTGAACCCAAGGTGCTCTCGGCCGCCCCCCTCGATCTCAGTGGCGGCCGCGGTAAGGGGGGGCGCCGCTCCCCTGCCCCCCATGGCGCTCGCCACCGGGGGGGGCGACGACCCTCCGGCTCCGGTCGCTGAAGCCCGGCTTTGCGAACCGCAGCAACGGACACATCAGCGGCGGCCCTGCTCCGCTGCGATGGGGGAGTTGAGAGTTGAGCAATGCCCTACGAGCCCGGATCCCCGCAATGCCGCGTGTTGATCGATTGCAAGAGCCAGATTGAGTCGATGCTGCTCTCCCTGGGCCGCATTGAGAACAGCCAGCACATTCGTGACCAGCTGGTTTCCGTGCACAACCAGTTGGAGGGTCTGCATGCCCTGCACCGCAAGGAGGCGCTCGAGCTCAAGCAGGGTTAGCCCCATCTAGCAAGCCCGATGCGCTGCCGAACCGGTCGCCGGGCCCAGCGTCTAACTGTTGGATCAGGGCCTGGCCCAGGGCGGGGGCGCGGCCTTCCAACTGGGCTTCCCGCAGCAGCAGCGGGCCGGCGCCGCTTGCGAGCACCAGGCCTACCCCGGGTTCGATTGCCAGGACTGTGCCAGGCATTGCCCCCTCAAGTTTTATCCCCTCAAGCTTTATTCCTTCAAATCCGGCCACCAGGGGTTCGCTGGCCAGCAACTTCAGCCGTTTGCCCCGCCAGCTCGTGTGGGCATTGGGGTAGAGGCCCATCACCCGCCGGTGGATCGCCACCGCTGATGCGCTCCAGTCGATTACTGCGTCGGCTTTGGTCAGCAAGCGGGCCACGCTGAGCCCCGCTTCCCCCTGGGGACGCACCCCCAGCCGGGCCAGCCGCTCGGCTTCCGGGCCCGTTCCAGCGGCCTCGATGCGGGGCAGGGCCTCGACCAGCAGCTCGGCGCTGAGCTGGGCCAGCCGCTGCCCCAGCTGGCGGGCATTCTCCAGCGGGCCAATGGCCAGGGAGCGCTCCAATAACACCGGCCCGGTGTCGAGCCCTGCCTCCATGGCCATGATCCCCACCCCGGTTTCCCTGTCACCCTCGAGCAGGCACCACTGAATCGGGGCCGCTCCCCGCCAGCGGGGCAGCAGGGAGCCATGGGCGTTCCAGCAGCCCAGGGGCGGCTGGGCCAGCACCTCCGTAGGCAGGATCTGGCCGAAGGCCACCACCACGGACGCATCGGGGCCGAGGGCCCCAAGCTGGGCCTGGAGCTCGGGCTCGCGCCTGATCCGCTCCGGCGTGAATACGGGCAGACCCAGCTCCAGGGCCCGGGCCTTGACGGCGCTGGGCTGGAGCTCCTTGCCGCGGCCGCGGCGGCGATCCGGCTGGCTCACCACCCCCACCACGCTGTGACCTGCAGCCACCAGGGCCTCCAGGCTGGGCACGGCGTAGGCCGGCGTGCCCCAGAACAGGATTTTCACGCCTCGCCGGTGATCGAGAGGCCCTCAACCCACACGTAGGGGCAGAGACCATCCGGGGTCACCTTGGCCTCGCCCTCAAAGCCAACGATTGCCTGGAGCAGCTTGCGGATGTCGCCTGCCACGGTGGCTGCTTCGATGGAGCGGCTGACCCCGCCGGCTACTAGCCAGCCATCGAATGGCAGGGAGAAGGAGCCCTGGCTGGCCTTGACACCGGCATGCAGGGCAGAGAGGGAATCGATCACCACCAGGGGGCCCCCATGGCTGAAACGATCCAGCCCCTGCTGGCCGCCGCCGCTGCCGGGGGTAGGCCCAATTTCAAACCAGTCGGGGCCTACAGCCACCTTGGCCCCCATGCCGGCGTGGCCGGTGGGGTTTACCCCAAAGGCCCGGGCCGTGGCCTCCGAGTGCAGGAAGTTGCGGAGTATGCCGCCCTCCACCAATTCCAGGGGGGCGGTCGGTGTTCCCTCGCCATCAAAGAGCGAGGCGCCGATATTGCCGGGGTGCAGGCCGTTGTCGCGAATGCTCAGGAAGGGCACCGCCAAGCTCTGGCCGAGGGAGTCGCGCTGGCTGAGGCTGACCCCATCGAGCACCGATCTGGCGTTGAACAAGCTGCTGAAGGCGCCGATCAGGTCGAGGAAGGCCTCCGGGCTGAACACGCAGGTGTAGGAGCCGGTTTCGATCGGGGCGTAGTCGAGGTGGGCGATGGTGCGCTCGGCCGCCTCATCTATGCAGCCAGCGATGTCGAGGTCGGCGGTGCCGTAGGCCATGCGAACGGCGCCGGAGCTGCGGGGTTTGCGGCCAGCCTCTTCTGCCCTGGCATAGAGGTAGATGCTGGCGGTGGTGAGCAACTGGTGGCGGCGGGCCCCATCACTGTTGAGGTAGAGGCGCTCACTGCTGCGCTGGGCCAGGCCGTTGTAGGGCACCGTACCGATGGCGCCATGGCGATCCAGCAGTTGGCGCTCGGCTTCTTTGAGGCTCTCCAGCAGGGTGAGGATCGGCTGGGGCTCGCGCAGGGGCTGATCCAGGCTGACCAGGGGGGCGGTGGCCAGGGGGGAGAAGGCGGGAGTTTCCTCGGAGTTGCCAAAGGCGCTGGCGGCGTGGGCGCCGACCAGGGCCCTCTCCAGGCCAGCGTCGCTGAGATCCGAGGTGCTGGTGATTCCCACTAGGCCCTTGTCGTTCCACACCCGCACGGTGATGGCGCTGCGCTGGGCACCTTTCATCTGTTTGGCTTCACCGCGGTCGACCTGCACGGAGGTGTCGGTGCTGCAGGAGGCCCCCAGGTCCCATTGGTGGATGGCGGCGGCCTGGGCCAGCTGCTGCAGCCTGGCGCTGAGGGCTTCGGGGTTGAGGCGGTTGTCAGCCATGGTCAGCGCCCCCCGACGGTGATTGATTCCACCTTGATGTGGGGTTGGCCGACGGTCACGTTGATGCTGCCGCTGACCGAGCCGCAGAACCCGGCGGCCAGCTCCAGATCATTGGCACACATCGAGATGCGCGGCATCACCTCCTTGGCTTCACCAATCAGGGTGGCTCCCTTCACTGGCTTGGTGAGTTGGCCGTTCTCGATCAGGTAGCCCTCCTCCACGGCGAAGTTGAACTGGCCGGTAGGGCCCACACTGCCCCCGCCCATCGATTTGCAATACAGCCCCTTGTCAACTGAGGCGATCAGCTGGTCGGGGGTGTGGGGGCCGGCGGCGATAAAGGTGTTGCGCATGCGGCTGGCGGCGGCAAAGGCATGGCTCTGGCGGCGACCGCTGCCGGTGCGGCCATGGCCGGTACGCAGCTCGCCGGCGCGGTCACTCAGGAAACCCTTCAAAACTCCCCTTTCGATCAGCACCGTCCGCTGGGGCTCCATGCCCTCGTCATCCATCGAGAGGGAGCCGAAAGCGCCCTCACTGAGGCCCTCATCGATGGCGGTAACGGCTTCATGGGCGATGGATTGGCCCACCTTGTCGGCAAAGGGGGTGGTGCCCCGCTCCACCTGGGTGGTTTCGAGCAGGTGGCCGCACGCCTCATGAAAAATCACACCGCCGAATCGGTTGGCGAGCACCGCCGGCATCTGGCCGGCCTCCACGTAGTCGGCGTAGAGCATGGTGCCCACACTGGTGCAGACATCCTGGGCCGCAGCATCGGCGTCCCAGTCGCGCAGGTCGTCGGGCCGATCGGAGGTGCCGTAGCGGCGGCCAAGGCCGGCGCGGTGGTCGCCGTCGGCAGCGAGTACATTTAGGCCCAAAGACTGGTGCAGGCGGATGTCGCGGGCAAAGGTGCCGTCGCTGGCGGCCACCAGCACGCTCTGCCAATCGCGGGAATAGCTGCCCCGGCGGGCCTGCAGGTGCTCGCCATGCTGAGCGAGCCTGGCGGTGCCCTCCAGCAGCTTCGCCGTGGCTTCAGCCAGGGAAGGGCAGCGCTCCAGCCAGTCGCTCTTGACTGCGCTGAAGTCTCTGAGGGCACCGAGGCCCTCGAAACCCTTCGATGGGCTGCTTGATGGGCCGCTGCTGAGCATCAGGCCAAGCATGCCGAGGGCCTGATCCAGGCCTTGGAGCAGCCCCTGGGCGCTCAGGTCGTTGGTGCTGACAAAGCCGTCGCGCTCGCCGCGGAATACCCGAATTCCAGCTCCCATGCCGAAGGATGGGCTGACATTGGTGATTACCTCCTGCTCGGCCAATACGCCCAGATGGTCGGTGCGTTCCAGAAAGATCTCCACCAGGTCGGCGCCGGCCCCCCGACCGGCGGCCAGCAGGGATTCGAGCCGCGGCAGCCAGCTGGTGTCAAAGCAAGCGGGGTTCGCGCCCGAAACGGGAGTGGAGGCAACCAAGGCAGATCGGCGAGGGGGCGGGGGCAGGAGATGTGGGCTTACTGGGAGGAGCCCGGTCAGGTTGGGCTCAGCGCACAGCGGCTTGGAACTGCTCGCTGCGGATCGGGGCCATCAGGTAGAGCTTGGCCATTTCAGCTCCATTGGCGATCCACAAGGGCAGCTTGCGCAGCAGCTTCAGCGGCGCCGGCGCGGAGCTGGCATCGACTGCACTCAGTCCGGCGTTGTTGCTCACCAGCCGCTCTAGGCGCACATAGAACTTGGGATGGTCGACGTTGAGGACTACGGGGAATACCCGGGCGGAGGTCTCGTTGGTCTTGGCAATCACAACCTTGTCGTAGGCGCGGGCATCGAGGCCAAGGGCTTCGTAGAACTCCTTGCGGGCCACGTCGCGCACGTACATCGTGGCAAACACGGCCAGCAGGAAAAAGCGACACCACAGACGTGCTGTCAGGCCACGCACCGTGGCAGGTTGGGCCTTCATCAGGGCGTCAAAGAAGTCGCCATGGCGGTTTTCGTCCTGGCACCAGTTTTCGAAGAAGTTGAAGATCGGGAAGATCTTGCTTTCAGGATGCTGCTCTAGGTGGCGATAGATAGCAATGTAACGCCAGTAACCGATCTTTTCGCTCAGGTAGGTGGCGTAAAAGATGAACTTGGGTTTGAAGAAGGTGTAGGCCTTATTAGCCGTGAGAAAGCCCAGATCGAGCTGCAGCCCAAAATCTCCCATTGCCTTGTTCAGGAAGCCGGCATGGCGGGCCTCATCCCTGGCCATGTGGGCGAAGCATTCGGCCAACAGGGGATTTTTGCTTTTGATCCGGCGGCTCAGCTCCTTGTAAAGCAGGAAGCCGGAAAATTCCGAAGTGCAGCTCTGCTCAAGAAACTCAACAAACACCTGGCGGGTTTTGGGGTCGAGTTTGGCTGCCGCCCCGTCGAATTCGTCGTTGCGCACGAAATGGTGGCGGTTGTAGTCCTTGCGGAACTCCTCGCAGATGGCCTCCAGCTCCAACACGTTGGGCTGCAGATCCATCGCCGCCATGGCGTCAAAATCCGTGGTGTAGAAGCGGGGGGTCAGGATCGTGTCCCTGACCGGATCCTTGGTCGCCGGTGCTTCCGGGGTGGCTAGGGAAGTGGCAATCGCGGCGGGAGGCACCATCTGGCGTTGCGGCTTACGGCTGTACTTGCATCGTAGGGGGCTTGGTCGTCAATTCGGGCCGAGCCATTTCTGGCCGTTGAGACGCTGGACCAGGCGCGAGACCAGCAGCGCCAGCGACATCTTCTTCTCATCAATCAGGAACGACTCGAGCAGACTGGGTTTACTGCCCCCCTCTGCCACCGCCACCGTTTTGGCGGAATTGATGCTGGCTGCCGTGAAGCAGAGCCAGAAGCGTCGCTGGCCGGGCAGCTCGCCCTTAACCATCCAGCACTCTGAGCCCACCACCGGCATCGGGCCCTGCTCGAAGACCAGTTGCGGCGAGGGGCCGCCATAGCCCTGGATTTCTGCTGCCAATGCAGGCATCAGCAGCTTGGGGATAAAGCTGTCAAAGGGCTGGTCTTCCGGGCTCGGCGGCTTGGCCTTGGCGGCGGCGGCAGGCCGGGATTCCCCATTGGTGGCAGGTTGGGCGGATTCGCTCACCGGTGCAAGCCCCTTGCGGCATCTCACCCAACCTTACGCAGGCCTGGTATGGCCCTGCACCACCAGCTCACCAGTCGTCGTTGCTGCCTGAGTCCCAACCATCGCCCACGGCCCTTGCCTGGGCCCCAACGGGTTCCGGATTGGCGTTGCTGCGACCCTTGCGGATCACCCGGAACGGCACTGCCACGGTGGGGGCTGGTTCCCCCGGTGGGCGCGGCGGTCCGGCTGCCGGGGCTGGTTGGGGAACCGGCCCCTTCGCCCGGGTCTGCGGCCGCTCAGGGGCCGGGCGACTCCCCTGGCGGCGCGGGCTACCCGCTCCCGTGCCAAGGGCCAGGGCGGCTGCAGCGGCACTGAGGCCAGCGCCGCCGCCGCCGGCAAGGGCTATCCAGACGCCGATCGGCAGGGTGGGGGAAGTCCAGATCAGCAGGCGCAGGGAGAGGCTGGGCCTGGGATTGAGGGCGCCCACCAGCAACACCACCAGCAGCGGGGCCAGCAGGGGAAGTAGCAGCAGGCGTTGCAGCAGGGCCAACGGACAGGAACCGAATCAGGCGGAGGGGGCGTCTGGAGATCCTGGCTGGTGGGGTGGCCCCTGCCAACGGCGCATGCTGCCAAGTTCGTAGCCCAGAACGTCGAAGACGCGGATCACTAGGAAATCGACCATGTCTTCAATGGTCTGGGGCTGGTGGTACCAGGCAGGCACCGGCGGGGCGATGCGGGCGCCCGCTTCGGCGAGGGCGGTGAGGTTGCGCAGGTGGATCAGGTTCCAGGGGGTTTCCCGCGGGCAGATCACCAGGGGCCTGCCCTCCTTGAGGTGGACATCGGCGGCCCGCTCCAGCAGATCGAGGGCCACCCCAGAGGCGATTCGCCCCACGGTGCCCATCGAGGCCGGCAGGATCACCATTCCCCGGGTGCGATAGCTGCCGCTGGCGATGCCGGCGGCCTGGTCATTCCAGCGGTGGCAGCGCAGCTGGCCCGTGCTGGTGCCGGTGCGCTCTCGCCAGAAACGCTCCTGGGCGGCGGGCTCGGAGGGCACCCGCAGGCCCAGCTCCGCCTGCCACACGCCGATGGCGCCGCGGGAGGCCACCAGCTCTACCGCCTCGCCGGCCTCGAGCAGCAGTTGCAGGGCCCGCTGGGCCAGGGGCTGGGCCGAGGCGCCAGATACCGCCAGCACCACGGGAGCACTGCTGGCTGCGGCGTCCATGCTCAGGCCCCTGCCAAAACCGGGATCGGCGCAAATGGATCTGGCCCATCGTCACGGCTGTCTTCTCCCCGGTTGTATTCGTCTTGTCCGTCTGGGTCGGGATCCTCCCCTTCTGGTAACACCACCGCCAGGTCAATCTGATGGCGCAGCACATCCACCTTCTGGATCTCCACTTCCACCTGGTCCCCCAACATGTAGGTCCGGCGGTTCTTGCGACCCACCAGGCGGTTTTGGCGGGAGCGGTATTCATACCAATCGTCCTTCAGCGAACTCACGTGCACCAGCCCCTCCACCTGGGAGGGAGGCACCTCCACGAAGAAGCCATAGCTCTGCACCCCGCTGATCACTCCGGGAAGTACCTGGCCCACCAGCGGTTCGGCCTGGCGGGCCTGGAGCATGGCCAGCAGGTCTGCCTGGAGCTCGCTGAGGAAGCGCCGCCTGCCGTTCAATCGCTGCACCAGCCCATGCTCGAGCACCTTCTGGTAAGGGCTGAGCTGGCTCGGGGCCAGCAGGGGCCAGTCGATGCTGCCCAGGCAGCCATCGGAGGCGAGGTCAACACTTGTTTTGTGGCGCACGCTGGGCCTGTCCTTGCCCTCGGTGAGCAGCAACACCAGCTGCTGCTGGTTCCATAGATCGGCGTAGTGGAGAGTCGGGCAACACCAGGGAGCGATGGCGTTATCCCCGTCCACCAGCCCCGTCAGGGCGTGGGCTCCAGGCCCATCGCTGAGCAGCATCGGTTTGAGGATCGCCTTGAGCTGCTGTTGCAGAGCCCGGCTGCGGTCTGTGCCCGCAAAGGCCCCAGCCAGTTCGGCGGCGCTGGCATTGCCTTCCTCCCCCAGTTCCAGGGGGATGTCAAGGGCCAGGGCGGAGCGGGCCACGTCGTTGAGGTCGCTGGCATCGGCACTGGCGTTGGTGCTGTAGATCGCCGGCAGGCCGAGTCCGGCCAGATGCTGGCCGAGGGCCCGTTCAGCCAGCAACACAGCTTCGCGCAGCAGGGCGATCGGGTGGTGGTCCTCCAGGGTCACCAGCCATCCCTCCAGGGGCAGATCCGGCCCCGGTACGGCCAGATCCCCCAGGCTGTCAATGGCGGGCTGGGGCAGGTTCAGATCCAGAGAGCCATTGGCCTGGCGCGCCTGACGCAGCAGAGCTGTCAGGGCAACCAGCTGTTCCACCAGGGGCAGTTGGTCCTTGAGGCCTTTGAGTGCCGCCGGCAGGGTGCGGCTTTTGGGCTTGCGCTCGGCCAGGGCATTGAGGGCGTCGGCTGCCGCACAGGCCACCGGTTTGATCATGCTGCGGCTGAAGCGGTAGTGCTCCAACTGGCCTGCAGAGTTGAGCTCCAGGGCTACCGAGAGGGCCGCCTGGGCTTCGCCCACCTTGAAGGCGCTGGCCTTAGCCAGGGCAGAACTGAGCAGGGGCAGCCATTCCCGCCCCA
This sequence comes from Cyanobium sp. BA20m-p-22, assembly GCF_024346275.1. NCBI lineage: Bacteria > Bacillati > Cyanobacteriota > Cyanophyceae > Synechococcales > Prochlorococcaceae > Cyanobium > Cyanobium sp. BA20m-p-22. The sequence goes on along the minus strand of NZ_JAGQCQ010000021.1, from coordinate 7,481 downwards.
CGCAGAGAGCATCGGCCTGCTCCCGCAGCCAGATGTCGAGGGCGCCGCCCGGGGTGTAGCGCTCGCTGATGGCCGGACTGTGCAGCCACAGGGTCCAGCCCCCTTCCCTTTGCTCCAGTCCCAGGGCTGGCAGGCCGGGGGCCTCCTTACCTGTCCAGGGCTCCAGCAGCAGGGTCTGCTGGTCCGTGAGGTCCGTGCGGTCTTTGGCCGCCAGGGCCTTGAGGGTGGCCCGCGGTGCCTGGGCCCTGGCGTGGAGACGGTGTTTGGTGAGTAGTAGGTCGAGATCGGCGGCTTCGCCACCATTGACCGCCAGGCTCCGGGCCACATGGCCCTGGGGACCGAACTGGCCCACGGGGTAGCGATCCACCAACACCTCGACCACCGAGTTCTGCTCGCTATCGAGATAGCTGGCATCGCTGCCGGGCAATTCCACCGCGGTCAGCAACCGGTCGTCCAGGGGGGTGGCCACCAACCTGTCGTCTAGCTGTTCCACCTGGGCCAGCAGGGACGGGGTATGGCGTTCAAGAATGCACTGCACGCCGCCCTCTGGGGAGCGGCGGCGGCCCCCTTCCCGGGTCACTTTGACCAGCACCCGATCGCCGTTCCAGGCGTGGTTGAGCTGGTGGTCGCGGATGTAGATGTCCTCGCCGCCGTCTTCCCGCAGGGCAAAGCAAAAGCCCTTGCTGCTGCAGCGCAGCCTGGCAGGAATCAGCTCGGGATCCTGGAGCCGGATAACCCCCGCTTCCTGCAGGGTGATCAGACCAAGCTTGCAGAGGCCTTGCAGGCCGATCTGGAGCTGCAACTTCTCAGCTTGCTGGCTCAGCCCCAGGGCTTTTTCCAGCTTTGGCAGCGGCAGGGCTTCATCGGCTGGAAGTTGGTCGAGCAGGTCGGCGACCGTGAACTTCATTGGAGTGAGTGTTGGTTGGCGGGGCCACCACAGGAATTCCCCGGATGTGGGGCGGTGGTGGATGGGGAGGCAGCTGATCGGGCCGGCTGATCGGGCTGGTTGATGGCGGGCTGGGCTCGGAGCGATGCCCACGGCCACCACTGCCTGATGTTGTGATCTTAGTCGGCTGGCTGATCTGCGCTTTCGATTTTTCCTGAGCGCCGGATCAGTTGCACGCCAATCACCAGGAAACCAACTGAGGCGGCCAGTTGCAGGGCATTGGTGGGGATCACCGCAGACAGTGAGCCCCCCGCTGCCGCGCCGAGCAGGCTGGCCCGCACCAGGGCTGCCGAACTGCCGGCAAACACCGCCCCCGGCCGGGTGGAGGTGCCGCTGATGCTGACGATGGCCAGCTGGGTCTTGTCCCCCAGTTCGGCCAGGAACACGGTGACGAAGGTGGAGGCAAGCAGGGCAAGGGTCATGGCTACGGGCCGATCAATTCAGGGGCAGGTCTGGGCTGGCTGGCACCAGGCCCAGCACCGCCTGCCGGCCAAGCCAGAGGCCCAGCGCCACCATCAGGATTCCGGCCAGGCGCTCCAGTTGTTGGGGAGCCATCAGCCGGGCGAGCCAGCGTCCGAGCAGCACCCCCACCAGGCTGGAGCAGATCAGGGCCAGGGAGGCGCCAATGAAGACCACCCCAGGTCGACCTGACTGGGCCGAGAGCAGCAGGGCTGCCAGTTGGGTTTTGTCGCCGAGCTCGGCCAGAAAAACCGTCGTGAAGGTGCTGGCAAAGGCCGCCCCCCAGCTCCCGGCGTGTTTTGGTGACGCCAGCTCCTCAAGCTCTGCGGAAGCCAGCCCAGAATCCCTCTCCAATTCACCCTCGAGCTCGCCCGCTAATTCGCGCTCTGATTTGGGCTCGGATTCACTGCTCATCAATCAACTCGAATAGTGCGAAGAAAGCGCCCCATCACCCTGCCACGGCCTCCGTATTCACTGCGGATCTGCTGCTTGCAGCAGGCGATTGCCAGCCTGTCGCCAGCTCCGGGATCCCCGGCTGAGCCAAATAACTTGACCAGGTTGGCTACGTTGCAGAAATCCGGTCGATTGGCGTAGATGCGGCAGTTGCGGGAGCCAGTGTTGTAGTGAATGCACCAGCCGTCAGCCCCCACCATCGCCAGATACTGCTCCTTCTGGCTGGGGCTGAGGGCGGCGATGGCCTCCTGGCGCTGGCTGGGGTCCAGTCGGCAGCAGGCTCCGCAGCCACTGATGCAGCTCCAACTCCCCTCTCCCCTGTTGTGACCCATCACTTTTGTGACCCATCGGTCATAGGTAGGCCATCCAACCCTGCTGTGACAAGCAAACGCTGTGGCAAGCCATCGCTGTGACAAGCCATCACAGTGGGGCCAGGGGCCAGCCGGCCGGTGTCTACCACGCCTAAGGTGGTGATTGAGATCCGCTCTAGCGCAGTTATTTCCATGGGTATCGACTTCCACCTGATCGCCAATTTCGCCGCCCTGGCCCTGATCACCCTGGCGGGTCCTGCCGTGATCTTCGTTCTTTTCTATCGCCGCGGCGCCCTCTGATCGGTCAGTTGGTCTGGGCTTCGGCCCAATTGCCATAGGGCGTGATAGATCGGCTCCGGCTGAATCTTGCGGCCAATGGCCGCACCGATCACCGCGCTCAGGAGGATGCCAAAGAGCCACTGCTGGTCGCCGGCCATGCGCAGGGCAAACAGCACGGTCATCAGGGGCAGCTGGGTGGCGCCGGCCAGTCCCGAGGCCATCCCCAGGGCCAGGCCAAGCTGGGCATCGGCGCCCAGGAGCTCCATGGTGCCGCTGCCGAAAAGGGCCCCGATGGCAAAGGCTGGATCGATCAGGCCGCCAGGAATCCCAGCCGCCAAGGCCAGCACGGGCGCCCCGATGCGGGCCAGTAGCAGCAATAGCCAGCCAACGATGCTGAGCGGGGAGCCTGGAACCGGCAGGCTGCCCTGGCCATCAAGCAGCTGAACCATCAGGGCTTCGCCGTCGCCGCCACTCCAGCCACCACTGGCCAGGGCCAACAAGCCAAGGGCCAAGCCGAGCCCTAGCCCCCAGACCAGGGGCCTTTTGCGTAGTCGCGGGCGCAGAAAGGTGTTGCCCTGCCAGAGGATTCGGCTGAACAGACCACCCAGCAGTCCGCCGCCCACACCGAGGGGCAGGGCCCAGAGCAATTGCTGCCATTCCGGTCTGAGCGTCTGAACCATTCCCAGGGTGAACAGCGGGATCCCGTCAAGATTGCTGATCAGGGCAGCGGCGCTGCACACCACAGCTGCAGGCCAGATCACCGACGGTTGGAAGCGGCCGGTGAGCTCCTCGAACACGAACACCGTGCCCATCAAGGGGCTGTTGAACCCGCCCGCCAAGCCGGCGCCGGCTCCGATTGCCATCAACGAAGCGGAGCTGATCCCAGCCAGCAGGTTGGGGAAGCGCCGCCGCAGGGCGTGGGCCACCGCAGCGCCCACCTGCACCACCGGGCCCTCCCTACCCAGGGGCATCAGGGCCAGGCTGGCGGCACTCCAGAGGGCCAGGCGAGCCACCGTGGCAAAGGGTGCCATCAGCAGGGGGGCCTGGCTGGGGTTCTCTATGCTTTCGAGGGTCTGGGGAATGCCGGAGCCGGCCCCGCGGGCCAGCCTCCCTGACTGGAGCAGCAGCAGCAGGGGCATCACCCCAATGGGTGCCAGGGCGATCGCCAGGGTGCGCAGCGTCCAGGAGTCGCCACTGAAGCCAGGCAACTTGTGCAGCAGCAGGTCCTGGGCGTGGTCCATCAGGTTGAGGGGCCAGCAGGCCAGACCCACCAGCAGGCCAAGCAGCAGCAGACCAGCCAGCTGGAGACCCCACAGCCGCAGGGGTTGCCCGCTCATGCGACTAGGCCCAGGGCGATGGCCGCATCCTGGAGCAGGGCGCGGACGTAGGGGTGCTCATGGTTGGCGGCCTCTTCGCTGCTGAGTTCGTCACCGGCCGCGTTGCGCACCACCAGGCCGGACCCTGCTCGCCGGCACCAGTAGGTGCGATCGCGGCGGCGCAGCACCACTTCCGCCTCGCCGTCAGCTTCGCTGGCACTGGGCCGCAGGCCCACCAGCTCCAGCTGCAGGCGCTCCTGGCCCTGCCATTGATCCAGCCTGAGCCGGTAGGCCGCATCCACCCTGGCCGGCAGGTTGGCTGGGCCCTGCCAGCGCCAGCCCATGGCCCGTAGGCGATGCTCGCCCTGCACCAACTCCAGCTGGAGGTGGCCGCCCCGCAACAGCTTCTGGGAGGCAACCTGGCAGCCCTGGCTCCAGAACACCGGATCTGGATGGCCGATACCGAAGGGCTCCAGCCGTTGCAGCTGGCGCAGGAAATCGCGGTCAACCTGGCCCAGGCCCAGCAGGGCTTCCGGTTCCACCGGGGTGCCCCTGCCGCTCTGTTGCAGCCAGCCCTGGGCGAGCCCCTCCAGTTCGGCGTGCAGGGCCGCCACCTGGTCAGCCCGCACCGTGAACCCACCCGCTGCGGGATGGCCGCCAAAGCGCTCCAGCAGGGGCGCACAGTGCTGCAGGGCTTGGTCCACCGCAAAGCCGCGCGGGGCCCGCACCGAGGCCCGCAGGCGGCCATTGCCCTCCCCGGCCAGCAGGGCGGCGGGCAGGCCAAAACGCTCCACCAGCCTGGCGGCGACAATGCCGATCACCCCGTGGTGCCAATGGTTCTGGGCCAGCAGTAGGAAGGCCGGCCGGCGTGGACCATCGGCCTCCAGCAGGGCCAGGGCCTCGGCCTCAATGGCGCTGCAGAGCTCGCGTCGCTGCCGGTTCAGGGCTTCACACTCGCGGGCCAGGGCCAGGGCCCGATCCGGATCCTCCGTAGTGAGGAGCTCCACCACCAGCTGGGGATCGCCCAGCCGGCCCACGGCATTGATGCGAGGGGCGATCTGGAAGCCCACCGCCTGGGCGTTCAGGGGCCCATCTTCAAGACCCGCCAGCTGTTGGAGAGCCTGCAGGCCGACCAGGGGGCTGCGCCCCAACTCGGGTAAGCCATCGAGCAACCAGCGCCGGTTGACCCCCACCAGGGGCGCCATGTCGGCGATGGTGCCGATGCAGAACAAGTTGAGCGCAATCTTCAGACCATCGGCCCGGCGCAGGCTCTGGCAAAGGGCCGAGGCCAGCACGTAGGCCAGGCCCACCCCGGCCAGGCCCCGATAGGGGGAGTCCGCCGGGGTTCGCTGGGGATGGAGCAGGGCCAGGTGGGGCGGCAGGGGATCTGGAATCGCGTGGTGGTCGGTGAGGATCGCCTCGATGCCGAGGGCCTCGGCCCGCTCCAGGGCTTCGAGGGCCGAGACGCCGTTGTCCACCGTCACCAGCAGGGCCACACCCTGCTCGGCCAAGCGCTCGACCATGGCTGCGTTCAGGCCATAGCCGTCATCCATGCGGCTGGGGATGGCGGCGATCGGCCTGGCTCCCAGTCGCTGGAGCACACCCACCAGCAGGGCCGTGCTGGTCATGCCGTCGGCGTCGTAATCCCCGCAAATTGCTACTTGCTCGCCCTGGCCGCAGGCCCTTTTAAGCCTGGCCACGGCCTTGGCCAGATCGGCGAAGTGGCGACCGGCGGCCGCAGCCGCGGGCGGATCGAGCAAGGCCCCGATCTGCTCTTGGCTGGTGAAGCCCCGTCGCCCCAGAACCGCCATTAGGGCCTCAGGCAGGGGGTTTTCAGCTGGCGCCTGGCTCAGGGCTCCAGGGGCCAGCGGGGCAGGCAGGTGCCAGCGTTGCTCATCTAGGGCTGGCAGCAACGATGGTTTCCAAGTTGGTGCCATTGTGCTGGCCAAGGCGCCGCCATGCACGCCCCCTAACCTCCGTTTGTCCCTCGTTTCGGCACGATGGCCTTGGGGGCCCTGTTATGGGATGTGGATGGCACCCTGGCTGAGACCGAAAGGGAAGGCCATCGCCGGGCGTTCAACCGGGCTTTTGCCGCTGCAGGTTTGCCCCTGCACTGGGATAGCGCTCGCTATGGCGAGCTGCTGGCCATCAGCGGCGGCCAGGAACGGCTCGCCTTTGCCCTCCAGCAGTGGCAGGGCCACCCAGCCGATCCTGCCCTGGTGGCAGATCTGCAGGCCCGCAAGCAGGAGCACTACGCATCGCTTCTGGCCTCAGGCGAGCTGGGGCTCAGGCCTGGGGTCGCCGAGCTGATCCGGGAGGCAGCTGCAGCCGGGTTGGCCCAGGTCATTGTCACCACCAGCGGCCGCCGGGCCGTCGCCGCCCTCTCTGAGTACGTTCTGGGCGGCCTGGCCGACTGCTTCAGCTTCTGGGTGTGCGGTGAAGATGTGGCCCGCAAGAAACCCGATTGCGAGGCCTACCTGCTTGCCCTGCGGCAGTTGGGGCTTGGCGCCGAGCGGGGGCTGGCCCTGGAGGATTCAGGCCATGGCCTGGCTGCCGCCGATGGGGCCGGATTGGCCTGTTTGGTAACGGCCAGCCACTACGGCGCTGCTGAGGCTCCGGAGCGTTTTGCCCGGGCCCGGGCAGTGGTGAGCGAACTGGGCCCCCAGGTAAAGGTGTTGCGGGGCCCCGCTTGCCAGGGCAGCCAGATCACGCTCTCCTATTTGCATGAGCTGCTCGAGGCCGCCCAGCCGTGACGCGCCTGCCCCTCCAGCGCACCCGCTTCAACCGGGCCCTTGAGCGGCTCGCTGCCCTGCTGTTGGGCAACATGCGCGGCAGTTGGCGCTACCGCAGCACCGTGCTTTTGGCCTTGCTGCTGGGCTTCTACGGCGGCAGCAATGTCACTGCCTACTTGATGGTGAGCTTTCCAGGTGGTCGCCCCATGGCCGTGGTGCTGATGTTGGTGCTGGTGGAATTGCTCGTGCGTCTGAGGGGCCGACTGGCCCCCAGCCAGCCCGGGCTGGGCTGGGTGGTGCTCGACAACCTGCGCATCGGTGCGGTGTACGCAGTGGTGTTGGAAGCCTTCAAACTCGGCACTTAATGGCAACCGATCCCGGCCTGGAGCAGCACTTTGTGGCCCCCCTGCTGGCCCAGTTGGTAGCCCTGGGCTCCAGCGCTCAGAGGGCTGTTGTGGCCCTCAACGGCCCCGTGGGGGCCGGCAAGACCACCCTTGGCAGCCTTCTGCAGCAAAGGGCCGCAGCCCAGGGGCTGACCCTGGCCGTTTGCTCCATCGATGATTTCTACCTGCCCTGGGAGCAGCGCTTACGGGCCCTAGCAGGCAATCCTTTTGGCGTCTCGCGGGTGCTCCCCGGCTGCCATGACACCCAGCTTGCCCAGGCCTGTCTGGATAGCTGGCAGCGGGGCGGAAAACTTCGACTGCCCCGTTTTGACAAGGCCCTGCGGGCTGGCCAGGGCGACCGTTGCGGCGAAAGGCTCTTGGAGGCCGATGTGCTGCTGCTGGAGGGCTGGTTGCTCGGTTGCCAGCCCCTGGCCAGCCAAAATCTTGGCAGTGGGGGGTCCCGCTGGGACCGGGCCCTGGAGGCCTACCAACCCCTCTGGCAAACGTTTGACCAGCTCTGGCTGCTAAGGCCCCAGAGCTGGACCATGCCGAGGCGCTGGCGTTTCCAGGCCGAAGCCCGCCAGCGGCGACGGGGGGAAGGC
>NZ_JAGQCQ010000209.1:0-6553 GCF_024346275.1 Cyanobium sp. BA20m-p-22 | reverse complement strand
AATGGCGAGCCATCGTTCACCCAGGCCCGTGCGTTCCGCTGCCAGCTGCACGAAGGCCCGCTCCACATGACCCAGCAGCGGTTGCATCTCGATGCCACCAAGCGCAATCAGGGCCTGCTCAAAGCCGGCTTGTACATTCGCTGGGATGGGTACTGCTGTCTGAATTATCAACTGAGCACTGCTCTTTAGTTCTGCCGGCATTTCAGCCAGGCGTAGCACTGCAATGTGCCAGGAAAGGGAATGAAATGCCGTATCTGCCTTGGAGTGGGAGGCATGGTGGCGATCCTGCTGGAGCTTGATGCACAGGCCTCGGGTTTCCTGCAGCAATCCGGTGAAGCGCCGAAGCTCACCAGCACCATCTGGCTTAAGACGGACCTGCTCCGGAAGATGGCGCCAGAGATCGTGGATCAGACCTCCGGTGCGACGCGTGCCGCGGTCGCTACTCAGAAGCACCTCCCACCGCTCATAAAACTTGTAAGGCTCTGGCTGGATCTGGGTCAGCAGCGCCTCCAGCTCCTGGCGGACCTGTTGCAGGTCATCGGGTTCCTCCCGTTGATACGACCTGATATTGCGACCCTCGCCACGCATCATCTGCAAAAACTGCACCTTCACCGGCACCGCTAGATCGAGCAGAGCGAGCAGTAACCCTCCGGCCAGTAGAGCCAGACCTCGCTCCTTGTCGAGGGAGACCGCCGCCTGGAGACTGCCAAAGTTGGGCTGGTCAGCCACGGGGCTTTCTGCGTCAAATCATCCCCATTGTCCCCATGACAAATATCCGGGTGGTAGCAAGGGAGCCGTCAGTATGTCGATGAACCAGATGGATGGCTTGAGTTGCCAAACGATCAGCTATCCCCTTCGCCCAGATCCAACACGGTCCAAGCCGTGCTCCACACCGGCCCGCAGGCCATGCCGCAGGTGGTGATCTCAAAGGCCACCCAGTTCGGTCGCTGCACCGATTGCAGAAAGAGCACCACGTCGGCTCCCTCATCGGCAGCCTCCTGGGCTTCGAGGTGTTCCTGCCACAGGGGCTGCAGCTCTTCGGCCAGGTGCATTGGCTCCTCAGGCACCTCATGGCACCAGCTGCCTCGGAGGGCTGGCGTGTTGGGCTCGCCGTCGTCGGTGAACACCAAGCGCCCGGTGGCAGGGCAGAAGAAGTTCCAGTCGTCGCGTTCCAGCTCGATGATCTGCATGGCTTTCGGGTTGGCGGTGAGTTCAGCCTGGCCCGCCAACGTGCCTGCTTTAGGTCTTCTTCTGCGAACGACCGCATTGTGTCCTTGCCCCCTTGATGGATTCAGGATCAACCCACGCCCGTCGCTGCATTGATGGCCATTGGAGTCATGCTGCCGCAGTTGAGTGATCTTGGGCGCTCAGGACTGGCCCAGCGCTACGGCATCGCAGGGCTAGATGAAGCACGCCCAGTACCTGGTGGGTCATGGATCTCAACTGAGCAAAAGCGAACGACTTTTTAGCGTCGCAGCTCTTCCCGATGGGCGCTTAGAAACACCTCCTGCTCCCTGCTAAACGGCCGGATCAGGTTCGCTCCCTCGATCCCCCAGCACCGCAATGCCTCGCGCGCGGCCTCGTGATCACAGATCAGTTCCCCTGCTCTGTCGAAGCTGATCCAGTGCCTGTCGAACAGCTTGTCGACATGAGGCGAAAGCAGCAGGCCGTTAGCACCGCTGAGACGCTCGTGGTTGTCACAGTCGCGCCACGGCTTGATGTGGCTGGCTACCAAAAATTCCCGCCGCCTCAGACCAGTGACCCGGCAGGCCGGCTCCAGATCAGACACGCGGTGGCGAAACAGGCCCTGTCCCAGTCGTGCCTTAGTGAGGGCATCGCGCTCAGTGGTGCTCGACACGTCGCGTAGCTGCTCCATGTCGTCAAGCAACGCTGCCGCCGCATCGCCCTCCTCCGCCAGCACCACCAGGTGCACGCGCACTGCTGCATCGGCATGCTTCTCGACCAGCGTGAGCACCAGCTGGCCCAGTGCCTCGCTCAAACTTGCTAGGTACACCCCCTGATTGCCTCGGCCTGTATTGGTGCTGATCGGGCTGTGACGCTCCGGCAGCAGGGGCTGGAGCAGTTCAAAGAAGGTCTGCGGCACCAGCGGTTTTCGCAACGGCTGCCAGTTCACGCGCACCAGCCAGCCCTCCGGGCCCCAGTACTCCCCCACCGCTCCGAATTCCGGTGGCTTGGCCGCCGCGACCGCCGCCGTTTGCACCAGCCCGATTTGGCTGATGCGGCCGTAGGCGTAGCTCAACACCACGTCTCCCTGCTTGCAGCGGGTGAGGTTGTCGTAGCTCACATTGCGAGCGCCGTTGGCATTGGCCTTGGGCGACCACACGTAGCCGCCATCGATTTCCTGCCGGTAGGTCTGCTTGTGGTTAACCCACCAGAAGGCCATGGCTGGTCGCCGCGTAGCTCCTGTTTTAGTCCAGGGCGTTGGCAGCGTCTCAATACCCCTGCTTTCCCGCAATCACCCCCCGCACACCACCGCGCGGCTGGTCGCAGTCCCCCTGCCGCCTTGCGATCAGGTGCCAGTGCGCATGCAGCACCGTCTGTCCCGCGGCCTCACCCGAATTCAGGCCCACGTTCCAGCCAGTGATCGATGCGTCCTGGGCGCTCAGCTGCTCCCGCCGCTGCTTCAGCAGCTCCACTGCGGCGTTCCACTCCGGCTGGTGCAACGCCAACCCATCGGCCACATGCCGCCGCGGGATCACCAGGCTGTGGCCCGGCGTCACCGGGTAGGCATCAGCGATGCAGAGCGCCAGTTCGTTCTCCAGCAGCACCCGGCCGCTGCCCTCCAACGCACAGAACACGCAACCGTCCTGGCGTTGGTCGTAACTGGCCTGCAGTCCGCGAAAGTCGGTGGAGTCGGTGTCGCGCTTGCCTGCATTGCAGCGGAAGCAGAGGGCCTGCAGGTTGCTGAGGTCATCGGAACCGCCGTGGTTTTTCGGGATGATGTGGTCCACCTCCAGTGCCCGCTGGTACTCGTGCGCCCCGCAGCATTCGCAGCGCCCCTTGGCGCGGGTAAGCACCCGGTACTTGATTGAGCCGCTGATCGGTGTGCGGTTACGGCTCCTGTGGGCGAATACCTCCTCACCGCGCTGCTTGCGGAACGCGTCGAGGCGCTGACGGCACAGGTCCAGCAGCTGGTCGCGCTCGGCGTCACTAAGCTCCTCGCCACCCACGAGGGCGTAGGTGCCCTTCTCGCAGCGGGTGATGCCGTTGCCGGTAAGGACCTTTCCCACCATCCGCTTGACGCGTTCGGTGTAGTACTCGATCTGGGTCACGTCCTCCCCCAGGATCCGCCGGGCCACATCCTGCGCCGGAGCCGGGCTGCGGCGGCCGAGCAGCTCCATCAGCATCAGCGGCTGATACACATGACTCATGCGCATGCGCTCGGCGATGAACCCGCGCAAGCGAAGGAAGGCAGCAGAGGGGCTGGAAGTCATGGAGCGATGGTGGCGGCGGCAAGGCCTCAATGCCAGCCAGGTTTGGTTTTGGCTGCCCCGTCAGGCTGGAGCCCCTGCTGGGATCTCTACGACCGGAATTGCAATGCCTGGCTCCGGGCAGACCAAATCCGCCTGTCTTGCCTCGCTGAGCACCTGAAACAGCACCTTGAGCTTCTCCCTGAGAAGCTCAATCCAGTGGCCCAGATAGGCGGCATGGATCTAGGTCTCGCTGCCAATCTCCAACCGATCACCCAGTAGCAGTGCCACTTATTCGGTAACCAGCTCTTCGCGGGCATAGCGCGGCTTCCCGAAGGAACCACCCAGATCCCGCTCCATGCGGGACTGGTGTCATGTAAAGGGGCTTCTCATGGGTCCAGGTGGTTTCAGAAGATGCACCACAGACCTTTCCATGGTTGGCCTTGCGTTTTCCTGCTGCAAGGGCTCCGGGGGAATTAGGGATCGTTTCGCCACCGGGCCGTCAAACACCCACCTGAATCCCTCGTCCAGTCCTCGCGCTGCGTCAAGGATCTAGCCATGCGCCCCGTTGGGGCGTCCTTGTCACATCCCTGCGGCTGGCCGTTGGGGGTGGGGTTCTCTGCCGTCCCCAGATGGCTGCCCCGCTTTCCCGCTCTGCCCTCCGTGCCCGCGATGCCCTGGTGCTGGAGCATCTCTCCCTGGCTGATGCCGTTGCCTCAGCTGTAGCCCGCCGCTTCTTCCCTTTGGTTGAGCGGGAGGATCTGATCCAAGTAGCTAGAGAAGCCCTGCTCCACTCTGTCCTGCGCTGCAAAGCAGGTGAGCCAGCTGAGCCCTATCTGCGCCGCTGCATCTCAGGTGCCCTGCAGCATCACCTGCGCGATCGGGTGCGGCTGGTGCGCATTCCACGGCGGCTGCATGAGCAGGGTCAGTGCCCCCTGGGTCACATCAGCCTTGATGTCCACTCCGCTGGCGAGCCGTGCCTGCTCGATCAGCTGGCGGCCCCAGAGCAAGAAGCAGCCGGGCCCGCTGATGATCTGGCGCTGGAGCAGCTGGTAGATCAGCTGCCTGCAGCTCAAGCCACGGCCCTGAGGCTCACCATCCTTGAGGGCCTGTCGCTGAGGGCTGCGGCAGAGCAGCTGCAAATCAGCGCCATGTCGGTGCAGCGGGCCCAGAAGAAAGCGCTTGAGGCTCTGCGGCAGCAGCTGGCGGGGGTGGGCTGAGGCCCTCCTCCCCAGTCATTGCTGCTTGGCTGGGCTTGCTCTGGCCCTTCCGGGCTGAAAGCCGCCTGTTGCCAGAGCCCATGGGGGCGTTCATCACTCCGGCCAGGTCCGGCAGAACAACCGCACACTGCATCGAGCAGCCGGCAGGGGGGTGAGTGCAGGTGACTGAACTCAGATTTGTTCGGCAGCCTCTAGCCGAATGCGGCCGCGCAGGTGTGTCTGCAGAGCCTTAAATCGCTCCTGCTCGCTTTCCCCCTGGCGCAGCAGCAGCCATAGCGATTCCTGCAGCAGCTCCGGTGCAGGCACCGCCCACAGAGCGGCCTGCTGCCACTGCGGCGCCGCCAGCAGTGAGAAATGGGCCGGCAAAAGATAGGGCTTGTCCTGTAGGCGCGCCAGCCAGCTGCTGCTATCTGCGGCTGCACACTCCTGCAGCGGCAGCAGCCCCAGCTGCTCCAGCTGCCGCCAGAGCAGGGGCTGCTCGGCAGCGGGCGGCAGCAGCAGCTGCCAGCACGCCTGGCTTGATTGCTGTGCGATCTGCAGCTGGCGGCGGGCATGCACAAGCACAAGTGGCCGGCAGCCCAGCGCCGTCACCTCGAGGCCACTCCCTTCCGGCAGCTGCAGACGCCCATGCTCAGCAGCGCTGGCCAATCCCGCAACGCTGATCAGCGCAGCATCCAGCACTCCGCCACGGAGCAGCGCACACCAGCTCTCCAATGGCTCCCAACTTGAGCGAAAAGCCAGCAGCGGCAGCAGATGGCGGTGGAGCGGATCGCAGCCAACCCGCAGGCTGCCTGCCCTGGCTACAGAGAAGCCCTCCTGGCGATGCAGAAGCGCCGCCGGTGTCGTGGTGTCGATAACAGAAGCCAGCCTCGCCGGCTGGATGGCCTGTTAACAGCGTGCAGCCTGTCGCTAGTTAGTGGTTCAACCAAACAGACAGCGACGGAAAGTGTGCCTGTGGCGACAGGAGCTGGCGCGCATTGTTGTGATTTGGTGCCATTGCATTGCACAACCATCCAGCGCAAAACGCTTTGCTTAATCGTGACGCCCCAATCCGGATCCGCCTCGCAGGAGACCAAGCAGTCCCCTGCTGACACTGAGCTCCAGCCGCCGCTTTTTCACCTGATGATCGGTGCAGCAGCCAGCGGCAAGAGCACAGCATCACGCCTGCTCGCCCGCGCCTTGCAAAAAGCCGATCAACCAGCCATCCGCTACATCTCCAGCAGGGTCATCCGCCAGCAGCTCTATGGCGGTGCCAGTGACCTCGGCAGCTGGAGAGAAGTAGAAGCAGTGATCCAGCAGGAGCTGTGCGAGGCCCTAGCTGCAGGTGAGACGGCGATTGTGGAGGCCAGTTACACCAAGCGTGACTTCCGTTTAGCGATCACCCAGGCCATGGCTCTGCCCCAGCCGGTGCAGTGGATCGGCTGGTGGCTCGACACCCCTCAGCATCTCTGCCTGGAGTGGAACCAGCAGCGCGGCAACCCGGTCCCCGATGTAGTGATCCAGCGGCAATGTGCCCAGTTGCTGCAATCAGCCCCGGTGCCGCATCGAAAGGAGGGGTTCTCGCAAGTGGTGCGTCTACAGACAGGTCAAGAGCGCCCTCTCTCCTCAATGATCCAAGAGGCGTTGGCGGAGATGGAGGCCAGGATTCAGCGCGGTGCCAACCGTGATGCCGCCCACGAACTGCACGGCTACTCACGGCTGCTTGACCAGGAGCGGCTGCTCTATCTCGTATTGCTGCTTTGTCAACACCCAAAACTGACAGTGACGGGATGCCCGCCGGATCCAGAGCTCGACCTATTGCTTTCCCCCTTGCCGGCTGGTGGGCTTGCGGAGAAGGCGGCGGCGATCCTGGCCCGCTTGCATGGCGCCTGTTACGGGGATGCCGCCGCGATCAGCCGTGAT
>NZ_JAGQCQ010000208.1:0-6565 GCF_024346275.1 Cyanobium sp. BA20m-p-22 | reverse complement strand
AGCGCCTCCTGAAGCTGCTCGCCACCCCCCAGTTCCGCAGCCTGCTGGCGGCTGGTTGAGAGAACCAGTGGTGGGATCAAGCCGGCATCAGCTGCATCGGTGTCAGGCCTGAAAGGTCGAGCCGCTGCCGAGCCTCCCATAGGTCGTAGCTGTCCTGCAGCGCCAGCCAGCTCTCCGGGCTGCGCCCCAGCACAGCCGACAGCCGTAGGGCCATATCCGGAGTGACCCTGCTCTTGCTCGTCACCAGCCGCTGAAACGTGGAGGCAGAAACCCCCAGCCGTTCCGCCACCTGCCGCAGCGACAGTGCGCAGGGCGGTTGGTGCATCGCGATCGGTAGCGCCATCAGTGGTAATCCTCGTAGTCGACATCATCAACATTGCCCTCGCGAAACACAACTGAACCGCATGCAGTCGTCAATCTCCAGCTGCCGCTCGGCGGTGCGGGCGCGGTAGGTCTGGCTGTAAACCACGATGTCCATGGGTTAGGGCCTCCTGGATTGATGTCCAGTCCGTCGGTGGCTGGGTTGTACTGCGGTTGAGGAGTTCATCGCTCCAGCTCCTCCTGCCATGGGTTGATGATCGCCACACCCGTGGGCTCAAAGTGGCGCAGGTTGCGTGTCACCACCGTGAGGCCCCGCTCCAGAGCCGTAGCGGCGATCAGCAGGTCTGCACCCTCGTGGCCAATCGCGGCAGAAAGCTGGCCCCAGCGGCGCGCCACCCCCACATCCACCGGCAGCAGCCGATCGCCATACAGCCGCAACAGCTGATCCAGCCATCCGGCCAGCTGCTGAGCAAAGCCTGAATCGCTGGTGCGCTTGCGGGCAATGCCCCGTTCGATCTCGCCGATGCTCACCACACTTAAGAAACAGTCCTCCGGGCGCTGCCTGCTGATCCAGGCCACCACGCCCGGATCTCGCTGGCGCAGCCGCAGCTCCGAGAGCACCATCGTGTCTATAAGGAACACGGGAACTCCCTGGGCGTGAGCGACATCCCCTCGAAGCCCTCGTCGTCCTGCGGCATCTGCAGCAGCAGTTCGCTCAGGGATGGCGCATTGGCTACGTCGAGGCGGTGCAGCCGTTGGTAGTCCTCGGCCGAGAGCACCACGCTCACCCACTTGCCGCGGCGCGTCACCTTCTGCGGCTCGCCCCGGGCGGCCGCATCCACCACCGCACTGAAGCGGTTCTTGGCGTCTTGCAGGGTCCAGGTGGCATCCATATTTTTTGTGGCTAGCTGATCTGGCTAGCTTAAAGGCTGCGGCATCGACACCCACAAATGATGCTGTTTCTGCATGCCTCGCTTGCTTGCACCCCATGCTTGCTTTACGCTTGCAGTGCTGATGCACTAGTATCGATGGCTGTGGTGTGCGGTTCCTGGGGTGGTATTCGCATTCGTGTTCGCCCTTCGGCAGCAGTGGTGGGATCAAGCCGGAAGTAGTCATGGCTCAGGCCTCCCGCTTGTTGCAGGGATGGGAGCTTCCCAGATACGCCGGCCCACGCGCTGCACAAGGGCGCCCAGCTCGGCGGGCAGTTCCTGGCGCAGCACCAGATCCACTCGCCAGGGCAGCAGCAAATCGTCCACCGCCGCCATCAGCGCCAAGCGATCACTGTGGTTAAGCGCCGGGCCCTCCAGGCACAGATCGATGTCCGAGCCAGGCCCATGCCGGTCCATCGCCCGCGAGCCAAACAGCCACACGGCCTCCACCCGCGTTGCAGGGATGCCGGGGATGGTGGGGATGGCAGTCATTGCGCTTCCTCCTGAAGGCGTAGCTCCAGCCGGATTTTCAACTGCTGGAAACAAGGCAGGTTTCGGCCGCTGATGTTGGTGGCGATGGCATCGCCCTGGCTGTAATTGCTGAAGCGCTGTTGCCAGCGGATGTCGCTGTTCATAACCGCACACTCCCGCGTGCCGCAAAATCCGCCACCGTGCTGCTCAACCCCTCTGCTAGTGGGATCCGAGCCCGCCAACCCAGCTCCGCCAGCCGGCCCACATCCAGCTGTTTTTTGGGGGTGCCGTCAGGCTTGCTGGTATCCCAACGGATCTCGCCCTGGTAGCCCGTAGCGGCCGCCACCGCTTCTGCCAGCTCACGGATCGTCAGATCCACCCCCGTGCCCACATTCAGAAACTGCAGCTCCACTTGGCCAGGCTGCCACTGCTCCAGCGCAAACACGCAGGCCTCGCCCAGATCGTCCACGTGCAGAAACTCCCGCAGCGGCGTGCCGCTGCCCCAGCAGGTGACGCTCGATGCATTCGCCTGGGCCGCTTCATGGAAGCGGCGGATCAACGCAGGCAGCACATGGCTATTGGTGGGATGGTAGTTATCGCCCGGTCCATACAAATTGGTGGGCATCAAGCTGATCGCATCGAAGCCGTATTGCAGCCGCAGCGCCTGGCAAAGTTTTATACCGGCGATCTTGGCGATCGCATACCACTCATTGGTGGGCTCCAAGGGGCCAGTGAGCAGCGCCTCCTCCTTGATCGGTTGCGCTGCCAGTCGCGGGTAGATGCAGCTGCTGCCAAGGAAAAGCAGCCTTCTAGTGCCGCTGCGCCAGGCGCTCTCGATCACCTGGGTTTGGATCTTGAGATTATCCAGCAGAAAATCAGCCGGGTAGGTGTCGTTGAAGTGGATTCCCCCCACCTTGGCGGCCGCCAGCACCACCACATCGGGTTTCATCAGCTCAAACCAAGCCCGCACCGCCTGCGGATCGAGCAGATCCAACTCCTCACGGCTGGCCGTGAGCAATTTTCCGTAGCCAGCTGCTGTCAACGCCCGGCAGATGGCGCTGCCGGCCATGCCGCGGTGGCCCGCCACAAAGATGCGGTCGTCAGCTGTGATCAATGTTTTATTGCTCATGCCTGCGCTCCGGGCAGCGCCAACCGCCCTCTACGCGGGGCAGGCCCTGCTCCACGTTCACCGCACCGCCATAATTCGTGGCTAAAAAAAATGCCATTCTTTATTGATCGCGAAGCGGGCCGGCGGCCATAGCTGCTGACGCGGCGCTTGATGCCATGCACGCTGTGACCTGTCTTCAGCAGCAATTCCGCCAGGCGGGAGCCCTCTTGCCCCCTGATTCCAGTGATCAGCTTGGTTTTGCTCGATGGAGGCATGAAGCAATCCTGCCAACTTTTTCAGTCTAGCCCAGCCAGTAGGGGGCCAAATGGTTGTTGTTGCTACCTGAACTTCTGCACCCACTTGCTTCTAGCTGAATTATGCAAAATCCGCATTGCTGGCAAGCTGCTTCGTCTAGCACCTGCTGCTGCTGCTCAAGGGCCTCCGCCGCACGCTCGACCGAGATGGCGCGCATGGAGGACTCAGTTGGCGCTGGCCGGTGGCGGGGTTTGCAGCCGTCCCTGCGCCTCGAGATGCTCAAAGTCAGCACGCTCGAGAATGGGCGCCTCAGCGCTGTAGCCACGCGTTTCGAGCCCATCCTTCAGGCAGCCGATGGCGGCAGCGGTGAACACATTGGCGTCGCACACGTACGCTACCAGTTGCTCAAGATTGCGGTGATCGCGATAGCCCGAGGGGTCAGATGCGCTGGAGAGAATGCTCAGCTCTTCACAAAGATCCAACAACGCCAGCACCCGCTGATGGCAGCGAACAAAGTTAGCCAAGCCACCCTTTTCTGGATTGCTGGCGTACTGGGTTTTGCAGAAGTCATGCCACTGCCACTGTTGCGACTCCTCGGCATGGATGGCCAGACCGAAGGAGCAGTGATGGCTTCCTTCACCCGGGAAGGCGGCAAAACCCATCAGCTGGCGGCAACTGGGGATCGCCTTCCGGTTTCTGAAAAAGGCGTCGTAGTCCTCGACTGACATCGCGCCTTGTTTGACGCAGAACAGGGGATCATCAGCATTCGTCTGGCAGGTTTAGCCGCGCTGCGCCCTGATGCAGGGCAACGATCCTGCGGCGCGCCTCCTCTGGCGAGGCATTCGCAAGCGAAAGTGTGTAACTGATGGCTAAACTCATCGCCCTGAAGTCGCGGCAATCTGGACACGATGAAATGGGCGTTACCCCTCCCAGATTTCGGCCAGCTGGAGTGATAACCCTGTGAATTCCGGCGTGGCCTCCAGCACCTGGAGCCGATCCAGCCGCTGAGGGGGGGCACTGGCAGGCCACGTCTCCACTGCTTGTTCGTGGGGCAGCATCAGCCAGCCCAGGCGGGCGCCATTAGCCTGATAAGCGGCCATCTTGGCTCGCAATGCACTCACTCCCCGTGGCCCTTCGTCGCTGGGGCTGGCCAGTTCCACCACCAGGTCGGGACAGAGTGGCGCAAAGCCGCGGCGCTCATCCGCACTGAGAGCCTGCCAACGATCCAGGCGAATCAAGGACGCATCGGGGCTGACAACCGAACCATCGGGCAGCCGGAATCCAGTGGAGCTGTCAAAAGCCTTCCATCCCCCCGCGCGTTTGGCGTACAGCTTGAGCTGGAAGAACAGCTCACCATTGCGGGAGCCGGTTTCGCTGCCCGTGGGCGTCATCGCGATGACCCGACCATCCGCGCCTAACTCAAGCACCGCTTCGCGGTTCTCGGCGCACACCAGCTCAAACTGCTCCGGCGTGAGGCGCAGGTCCGGCGGCAGCCGCAGGAGCGCTGGGGGACCCGTGCCGGTTGGGCTGGTGGTGAGGGTCATCTCGCCAGGCCTGCGGTGACTTCAGCGTAACGGGGATGCGGTGAGGGATTCCTAAGTGGACACCCCCAATTGACGTTCGACGGCGTAACCACATCAACCTCCCCAGTCACGTCCTCCCACTCCAGCAGCAGTGGGGCGTCTGGGTTCTGAGCGGGCCTTCCCTACATCTAGCCGAGGCCCCAAGCCTTGACTACTTCAACTGTGCATCCCTGTTGCGATTGCCTTAGGCCCATTGGGACATGCATGCCCTGCGCCAGGCCCGCAGCGCTCCTGTGGCGGTGCTCAACCGTGACCATCCCGATGCGGTGTTGATTGGTCTGGAGCAGGGTGGGGTGCTGCAGGCGCCTGGGGTGCGGGCGGCCCTGCATGCCATCGATTTCCGCATCGCGCCGGCTGTGATTCAGGCCGTGCTGGATCGCTGTGGCGAATCAGCACGGCGAATCAGCACAACGAATCAGCACAAGGATGGCGCTGGGCTGCTCGGACCGGATTCCAACAGGGCCGCCCGGGCTTGCACTTCAGGCCTGGTTGCCGAGCTGCCGCACACACCAATCCCCGAAGCCCTCGCCCAGCACCTGCTGGCCGTAGGCGCTGAGGGGCGTATCGGCGGGCAGGGCCGCTGCGGCCGCCGCGATCGCCGCCAGCCATGCCCCGCCCTCCGGGCTGTGCCAGCCCAGCCCCAGGGCCGCCGCCTCCGCCGCCAGCCAGCCGCTGCCGTAACCCACGGCCGCCAGCGGCCGCTGCAGCGCCGCCCGACTTGCCGCCCACTGCCAGAGCATGCCGCTGCTGCGCTCGGCGTAGCGCAGCGGGTCGTAGGCCAATAGGGCAATCGGGCAGCGCGCCAGCCACTGGCCCATCGCCGCGCTCTCCACCTCCCCCTCCAGCCACACCAACCCCAAATTGGCCGCCTCGGCCCGCTCCAGCAGCGCCCGCTCCTGCTCCGCCAGCGCAGAGCCGCTGTGCAGCTGAAACAGCCAGCCCCAGCCCTGCAGCGGCGCCGGCCGGGGCCCCTGCAGCAGCGACTCCAGCACCGCCAGCGCTTCCGCCCGGCCCTTGCCTGCCTTCTGGTCGCCCCAGTGCAGCAGCACCAGTGGTGGCGCCCCGGCCGGGGGGGCTTCAGACCTGGCGCCCGCCCCCACCACCGCCGGGTGCACCCCGACGCTCGCCAGGCCGGTGGCCGCCAGCAAGGGGGCGTAGAGGGCCTCCTGCTGGCGGGATGGGAAGGCCAGCGTGAGCCGGTGGCCCTGCTGCCTGCAGGCCCGGGCCAGGGCCGCCAGAGCCACCCGCGCCGTGGCGGCCGCCTGGGCGTCGCCCGCCGGGCCCTGCAGGGTTTCCCCCGGCGCAAACATCAGACTGAGCAGCACCGCCGCTGCCGGTGCTTGGTTTAGCTGCCGCGCCAGGCCCAGCAGCTGGAAAGGCAGCAGGCTGTGGCCCAGCCAGGCCGCCACCGGCTCACCGCCGCTCGCCGCCAGGGCCAGCTGCTGCTCCAGCCGCCGCGCCAGCACCAGCGCCCCGCCCAGTTCGCGCCACTGGCTGGGGTCGCCATAGCCGCAGCCGCTGAACACACCGCGCACCGCCGCCGGCCGCGCCGGCTCCCCCTCCAGGGCCAGGTCGCTCCAGAGCTCGCCCGCCCAGCCCGCTGCACCCAGGGCCGCCAGCAGGGGCCGATTTACCTCGCCGTGGTGGCCCACCGTGCTGGCGTAGGCCGGCTCCACGATCACCAGGCGGGGCATGGGCAGGGCGCACGCCGCTGACGCCAGGGTAGGGGCCCGCCTTGAATGCGCGGAAGGGCAGGCCCAAGGGCACTCTCCCGGGGCCGGTGACTTTCAGGAAAGTTGTCACTCCTTGGCTGCCACTCAGGCGGCCTGAACCAAGGGTAACTCCAGGGCCAGTTCGTGCTCTTCCAGTGGCTTGTTTATCCACACTTCTGCCGGTTG
>NZ_JAGQCQ010000207.1:0-6600 GCF_024346275.1 Cyanobium sp. BA20m-p-22 | reverse complement strand
AGATCCGACTGATTGGCGTCGGTACCGGATCTCAGGTTTTTGGAAGGGGCCTTTCGGGGCCCTTTCTGCTGTCAGGCCGCTATCGGCACTCCTGCGGCGCGCAATGCTTCACGCACAACCGCGCTCATGGATTGCTGCCGTTCATCGGCTGTCGCTTGCAGTTGAGCGAGCTCACTGCTGCGAAGCTTGACCGTCAGGAGCTTGTCTTTTTTTGTCGTGGTTGTCATCAGGCCGCAAGGTCTAGACCCCTGCAAGGTATCGACACTGGCAAGGGCAAACAGGTTCAGCGTGATACAAAACAGGCCGCGGTTGCCGCTACCGGCGGTGGCGGCCTTTTTACTGGACCGCAGCATCAAAACCGCTGGACCTGTTGCTATGACTGGGGTTTCGGCGCCCTGAGTACCTGTTCGAGTACCTGCACGAGAGGCAGTGTGGCATCGCCATTTCGCGAGATTGGTGGGTCTAACTCACCATCAGCACTGCATTTTCAGTGCCAACAGGGCCAGCACCCGCGGGGTTGCATTCTCAATAAGCGGCAAACCCGGTCCAATTCTCACTGTCTCGCCCACTCGATCAGCAACTCGCCCACGTCGGTTAACTCGTCTCGATCAGCGGTGGCATCAGGCGCCAGCTTCAAGCACCATCTCAAAACCGTGGTGTTGAGCCTCAGGTACTTCTGCAGCGTCTGGTCTGCAATGCCTTGCTGGCGGCCCGCTTCCAGCAACAAGGCAATGCTGGGCCCAGCTTCCTGGGCAACCTCTAGGAGCCTGTCCAGCTTGTCGAAGGCGGCGCCTATGTCGTTATCCATGGCCGAACCTGCCCATAGGTGGGCGGTGGTGGCTTGATTGCATTGATAGATCCAGCAGCGAGCGGGTGGCACCTACGGCGGCGGCATATTGCCCAGCTTTCTCTGCCTTGCGGGCGATGCGCTCCAAACGGTTGACGCAAGCGGCCAACATGTCCTGTTTTTCGACGTGCTCCAGGTCATCCACGAGCTCAGCGTGAGCCTTGTAGACGTGTCTGCGCGCAGTCCGGCGTGAGCACCCCCAGCGATCGGCCAGAGCGGTCACCAGCTCGGTGCAGCCATAACCCTCGCCCAACATCTTGAGCGCCTCCTGCTGCCGCTGCTGGATGACGCTGGGGCCTGCCATTACAGCAACCTCATCCGCCGCCATTCAGCGATCATTTTCTGCCGCGCCTTTTGGGTCATATCAGATTCCGCCAATATCACCAGCGCCTCGATAGTGATGTTGTATCCGGTGCGCTTCTCATCCCCGATCCTCAGCGCCGCGTCAATTACGTTTTCAGTCATGGCAACACCTCCACCAGGGCGGCGAGTTGCTGGTGCTCCAGCTCCACGGCTGCCTGCTGCTCCAGCAGCGCGCCGGCCTGCATGGTGATCTGATCGCCTATGCGTAGGCGGGTGTCCTGCAACTCCTGTAGGCGCTCCAGGGCCTGGTTGCGTACATCTGGGCGACTCAGCAACCTGGGCAGTTCTTCGGCCCAAAACCACGCCACAGCAGCTTCTGGCAGCCCGCTAGCTGTCGGATCAGGAGCTGCATCACGAAACTGCAAAACCTTGTCGAGAGCTCGGCGGTGTTCGTGGGGCGCCAGCCGCACCCAGTTAGCGATTGGGTGCATACGAGAGATAGACATCACCGCCACCCCGTGAGACGTGGGCTTAATTGCTGCCTGTAGCGGGCGTCAGCGGCGGCCTGATTGCGCTGCCGTAGTTGCTCGGTTTGCATCACCAGCGCCTGGGCTCGCATCGCTGCCGCCTCACGCTCCTCAGCCTCACGCCGGTAGCTGCCATCTTGTAGGCCAAGGAAACTGGCCAGCTCAGGATCGCGTTTACATATCAGCGATCTAGCCGTGAGGTTTTGCTTTAGCGCCTCAGGGTTAAGAGGGCTGCCGTATTGGCGTTTGGGTAGCGCAGCACCAGTTTTGAGTATCCGCGCCTCAAGGTGCCTTGCCTGCTGCTCTGTCGCCTCAGCGGCGGCGTGTGCCTGGCTGATCTGGGTGTCGAGGTCACTCATAGCGACACCCCCTGAGCACGCCGAGCCTGAGCTGAATCCAACGGGTTCGGCACCCGTGGTTCATCGTCATCCGGGAAGTGCTGATCAAACGATGCTGCAAACCGTTCTGATGCAGCTTCAGCTCGCAGCTCAGCGATCAACAGATGCGCCGCCAATGTTCTGGGCAGGACTGCATCTTTTAAGTTTTTTCGGGTCACGCAACTCCGGCGGCTGCTTTTAGTCTAAGACCCCCGTTTTGCGCTACAGTGCCGGAGTCGATGGGCGAGCGCAGCGGTAAGCGCCCCACGGCAGAACATGCACCCCGACACTTGCGCAGCATTGCGGCTGCTGGTGTTAGCCCTTACGGCGCACCCTGAAGACATCGCCACACTGAACGATTACGGCAACATGCCCGAACATTTAGCCGACGTGATCGGCGACCACATCGACGGCGACGGCTAAAAACAAGGCAACGAAACTGCTTCAATCGTCAGGCATGCGCCAAAGCCCACGGAGCGGCCGCTAGCAGCGCCTGCAATGGCCCTGATCGATGCAGTGGCGCCATCACGCTGCACAACCCACCAGACAGCACCGCCGGGCTTCTGCTTACACCTGAGCAACTTGAATCCCGGCCGGGGCTGGTGACCATCGGGCCAGCTACTCACCGTGGCGGGTGACATCCCCAGCAGCTCGGCAAGCTCCAGCGATGACAGCGCCACACCTAGCTCTGCAGCCTCTGCAAGCGCCTTAGCCCGGCGTAGCGGGTCAACAGGCGCAGCGGGCATTGCAGCCGCCACAGCCGCTGCCAGCAGTGCTAGCTGGCTGCCATCGTGCGATGTCACTGCTAGCTCAGGCGTCACTGCTAGCTCACTGCCACCGTGGGGTGTCACTGCCACCGCTCCAGGGAATGAAGCCAGCGACCCGCCAGCCTTGCAGTGGGCATCAAGGCGGTCACCATCAGCAACGCGATCACCAGGCCAAACGGTGAGTGTTGGCCCCTTGCGTTGCAGCTCAACACCTAATGCCTTAGCCCGCGCCTTCAAGGCGTTGCGGCTGATGCCCCAGCGGCGCTCCAGTTCGGCGATGGATACATCCGGATGGATCTCTTCAAGTTCAAGTGCTGTCACTGCGACCGTGGGATGTCAGTGACGGCATGACAGCGCATGGCAGCGGCGGCGTCAACTGGCACACCCAGGGCCCTCGGGCCCTAATTGGACACGGCTTTTGTGGGTGTACTACCGGCGTTGGACTGCGTAACCCTGCAAATGGCGCCCTTTCGGGCGTAACTCCACACCATCAGCCCTGGCCACAACTGGCGCAACTGTCACACCCGGTTCTGCGTACCTGCATTGTCAGCAGTCACGCGGCCCGCGGCTTAGCGGCTTTGTTAGCGGGCCAAGGGTGCGCTTGTAACTTCAGATAGTAACTTTGTAACTTCAGCCGCTAACTTTGTAACCGGCGCAGCGTAGAAGTGTACGTTTTGCGGCGGCAATGTAAGCAAGGCGATCCCGAAAGTCAGGATCAGAGCCAGACAACCTCAGCAGTGCCAAGCGATTTGCCGCGTTAATAGTCTTTAGCGTTAGCGGGTATTCAGGGCTAAGCATTGCGTCAGCGGCGAGAAAGTCCAACGCCAACCGCTCAGGGGCAGCGATTGCAATAGGAAAAGACAGTTGCGCCAGCCGCCGCTGTCGCCCGCTGCAGGAGGCGTCCATCACGCTGCCTCGGGGTGGAGCTGTATTTGGTCAGCCGCGACGTTCAAAGACTCGCCGTCGCGGGAGATCCGGTAGCGAGTGCCAGTGCTGACATCCACCACGTCGGCCACCTTCCAGCCATGACACCAACCATCAGGGCCTAGGTGCTCCACCGCAGCGCCAAGAGGTATCAAGGCAGCAGGTGAGCCACTTGGTTGAGCAACGAACAGAGGCAGGTGGCTCACTTGGCTCACCTGTTGCAGTGACTGGCTTTTGACTGGCTCACCTTGTGGCTCACTTGCTGGGGTGAGCCGCTCACTTGGCTCACTTGCTGTAGGTGGCTCACTTGCTGCTGGTGAGCCGGTGTGAGCCAGTGGGTGAGCCATCGAGAACCCTTGCGGTGCAGTGGGTGAGCCAAGTGAGCCAATCAACTCTCTTTCCTCCCCGCGTAGTGGCTCACCTTTGGTGCGATAGGTGCGCTCGTTGCCTGTTTTGGTCGACTCCACCAAACCGAGAACCTCAAGCCGCTTGAGCACCTTTCGGGTGGTGGCGGCCTTGGCCCCTTTGGCCTCGTATTCCTCACCAGCGCCTTCCATAAGCGCCCTCAAGGTCATCCAGCCATCAGCGGCGTCCAAGAGCGCCCACACGTCGCCTTGGGCCTCGGTGAGGTTGCTGATGGCTCGCTCCTGGCGCTCCTGTTGCTTCAGAGCCTCGGCGTCACCTTCGTTACTCCAGAACCCAGAGGCGTCTGACCTCACAACAAGGTGCAAGGTTTTTCCGCCTCGTTTGGTGCTGAGTAACTCGCGGCGCTCGTCTGATTCCTGCGGCACCAAAACGCCGTTTTCCATCCTGTAAATCAACCCGAGGCCAATCACACGCGACACTGCGGCGTCAATGTCTCCAGAACCGCGGCCAGCACCTACGCCGAGGTTCCCCTCTTTTCCTGCACCTTTACGGGTGTGGTGGGTGAGTATTCCCCACGCATCACCGAGAACCTCCTGTAATTGGCGAACAGGTCTCCCTGCTGCCTTAGTTGCTTCATCAATGCCAGGTGGCAGGCAGCTACTTAGGGAGTCAACTAAGACCATGCCGCCGGGGTTGTGGTCAACCCATCGGCGAATTATTGCCAAACCGTCAGCATCAAGGCCTACGGCGGTCTCTAAGCCGTACAGGGTGAGGTTTGGGTGGATTCGTACCGTTTCACCGTCAAGCCGCTTGCAGAGGCCTACAGGCTCAAGTGTGATCGCCCAATCCTCAAGCGTTTGGTCACTCCCAACGATTAACGCGTGGCGGTTTTTCGGTTCAATGCCGTTAAGGGGCAGGTTGAGCCACGTTTGGTCACCTCGCAGCCATGCCGCCAGGCAAGCCGCTGCTAGCCGCGATTTGCCTGCGCCTGATTGACCCACCAATAGGTTGAGGCCGTGGCGAAATAGGCCATCGACTGCCCACGGGGTCGCTTTCACCTTGAAGGTTCCACCTCCCGTGATGGGTTCAGCTTTTGCTCTGACAGCGCGGTGGGCCTGTTCGAGTAGCTGCTCAAGGTTTCGGCCTGTAAGTCGGTTGACCTCAAGATCACCGGCTTTGCTGGCTAGCGAGGCAACCGCCTTCATCACTGGCCAGTCACTGCAAGCCACTACCGCCGCGTGTTCTTCCAGTTCTTGCCAGCGGTCTTCAAAGGTGAGTGGCGCCGGTGGTGCTCCCTCCTCGCCATGGCGAGGAGGAGTTCCCTTGGCGCCTTTGCGGCGCCTATCTGGATCTGGCGCGACAAACACCGAGAACACGTCGCCATTGCCCTGCACCTTGCTGAAGGCCCAGATGGTGCCTTGCTTGTCGGTTATCTCGTCGCCTGCTTTCAACCCCATGGGCGGCTTGAAGGTGCTGCCGTGGAAGCATCTGATCGTCTTGCCGTCTTTGTGCTGCGAGCAATAGCTGGTTGTATCTCTGCCGCAGATCGGGCACGGATTCAGTGATCGCCAATCACCTTTGCCGGTGCTTCTGGCTTTGGTGGTGGTGGTTTTGGTGGTGTCGCCAGCGATCGCCAGCGCCGCTTGCCACCAGCACTCGGGCGCCGTCGCAAGGTTTTCTGGGCCCATGTCATCAGGCCAGAAGTAGTGGCCTTTTGACTTGTGGTGTTGCCCCAGGACAATCACCTGCCCGGTGCCATGGAACAGCTCAACCGCTTCACCTTTGGCGATCGTCTTGCCGGTGTCGTCTTCGATAGGCGGCTTGGTGTCGACCTTGGTTTTGATCTGCCCTAGCTGCTGCTGCTGCTGCTCCGTGAGCCTGAATGCCACCTTCAGGCGGCTTTCGTCGGTGTTGCGGTGGATCTGCCATGTCGGTGTGGCAGCAGGGTCACAGCGGTGCTCTAGGCACCAACTCACAGCCGTTTCACCGTCTAGATCGAAGACAAGCAACCCATGGGCAGCCTTGCCGGTGCGGGTGCCGGCGGCGATCACCTTTTTGCAGGCGTTGCTGATCTGCTGCCACGAGTGCTTCGTAGTAGGCCAACCGACCAAAAGCGATCCATCGCGCAGGTTTGCCGGTGCTTTGCGCTCCGCCCCCGCACCTATCGCCAGCAGTGGCAGATCCAGTGGCTCCAGGCGGTGCAACTGATTGCGCCATCCTTTCTGGCCCCAGTCAGTTGCGGCAAAACCCGCGCCTAGACTGGGGTTGTGCGCATCCTCACCATAGGCTTGCGGGCACGATGCGCCTTGCTTTACTGTTGCTGATAGATCCATTGGTCCCCTTGGGGCTAGTGGTTTGGTTGAGATCCGACTGATTGGCGTCGGTACCGGATCTCAGGTTTTTGGAAGGGGCCTTTCGGGGCCCTTTCTGCTGTCAGGCCGCTATCGGCACTCCTGCGGCGCGCAATGCTTCACGCACAACCGCGCTCA
>NZ_JAGQCQ010000206.1:0-6616 GCF_024346275.1 Cyanobium sp. BA20m-p-22 | reverse complement strand
CTCAAGGAAGCACTCTCGACCTACACCGCATCCAAGGGCAAAGGTGCTCCAACGATTGATACCAGTGAGGCGCTGCGGATTCTCAAGGAGAAACTCCAGGTTGCCCGTGACCTGCTTCACCCCATCGACTGGAGTGGATTCACCGATCCCAAGACAGCATTGGCATTGCTGCCCAACTGCCTCGATCACATCCTGGCGATTTCAGATGGCAAGCAGCGGTATTGCGACACCGTGCTGGCAATGACCAAAGCATTTGCTCTGTGCGGCACCCTTGATGAAGCGATGGAACTCAACGCTGAGGTGACCTTCCTTCAGGCGATCCGAGCACCACTGGTCAAAGGTGATGGAGATGGTGGAGGAGATGGTCGTGCCCCTAAAAATGTTGATTTTGAGTTGCGTCAACTAATGTCTGACGCCCTGGTGGCAGACGGAATCACTGATGTTTTCAAGGTGGCAGGTCTTGAAAAACCTGATCTCAGCATCCTGTCGGATCAGTTCCTGGCAGAGGTCAGCAAGATCCCCCAGAAGAACTTGGCGGTTGAACTGCTCCAGCGGTTGCTGAGAGAAGAGGTTCAGACCCGCTTCAAGACCAACGTGGTAAAGCAGAAGCGATTTAGTGAACTGCTCCAGGCATCCCTGAACAAATACGCCAACCGCTCCATCGAGGCGGCACAGGTGATTGAAGAACTGATTGCGATGGCAAAGCAGTTCCGTGATGAAGCAGAGAAAGTGGCGGCGATGGGATTGTCGGTTGCCGAGGTTGCCTTCTATGACGCTCTTGCGAACAACCAGTCAGCACACGATCTGATGGGGGATGAGGTGCTGATGAAGATGGCACGGGAACTGGCAGAAAAACTAAGGGGTAACCTCAGCATCGATTGGCAATACAAGGAAAATGTTCGGGCACGTCTGCGAACGATGATCAAGGCACTGCTGAAACGCTACAAGTATCCGCCTGATCAAGAAGCAGCAGCGATTGACTTGGTTCTCCAGCAGACCGAGATGATTTCTGAGGAATGGTCGAGAGAAGATTTGGGCAACAAGATTCAGGCGGTTGTTGCTGATGCTTTGGAAAAGCAGTTCTAATTACCTTGAACTAGGGTTAGCAAGTCAACTTTTCACTTCCTATTCATTTCTGTCTTTGGCATCAACTTCACCAGGAGGAAGGGAGGAGGGATCCCCCTGTGCGCCACTCTCCACATCGAGTTGTGATTTTAGGTTGTCAACAACGCTATCTTGGTGAGACACCACCCAGTCAATGAAACTCTGCTCCTTGACAACCATCCTCACGGGCAAAGGCAACGCCTGATAGGCACTCCTTGCCAGTTCAGCAAGTTGGTCAACGTCGGAAAGAATCTCAAGGAATGCTGGACCTGCTTTATCCCGAAGAGCAGAAACAATACTTGGCAGATACTCCTGGATAATTTTTTCTTGAGCAATAGCAGCAGTGGATCCCGCCTTGTCAGCAGCACTCTTTAATTTCCCAAGGAATGAATCCATTAGTCAAAGCATAACTGCTGATTACTACTCTACAACCTCCAGCAAATCCTCAATCCCGCAATCCAGAACCGTCACCACCTTCCCCGCCAAATCCAAGGAAAGTGCTGATGCCGCCTTCTGATCGTTCCGTGCCAGGCGTGTGATTGTCGTTGCTGCCACTCCTGCCGCCACTGCCAGACCATTCATCGTGATTGCCTTCTCACCTGCTTCTGCCCGACGGAGATTTGCCTTTGCCAGCGCCTTGGCGAGTGTCAGACGAACTTGCTTTGCCATAAGGAGCACAATACCTCAAGCACCCTGAAAGGGCAAAGCAGTGCTCGCTGTCTATGCTCCCGCGCCTTACACCTACAACAGAGCATCAGGCACCAAACTTAAGCACTGCTTGAACCACGACAAACCCCACCAGAGCGACCAAGGCAAGAAGCGATGGAAAACCAGTTGTAACCATAACGACTCCGCTTAACACCCCATTTCTAAAGCAAACCTAAAGAGAGATGTGTGGCAGGAGGCACAGCAGAACCAAATGGAACATTCCGCAATTCAAAAGCACAATGCGCTCTGTGCTCAGTTCCTTGTGCTATGATTACTGCGTTGAGGGCAAGAGGTTCATCAGAAACCCGCCCTCTCAACCACTCACCAGCAACCCACAGAGGTTCAGACAAATGCCAACCGATTTCTCCACCATTGACCTTGCGACCCTCAATGCTGCCCAGGGCGTGATGGTTGCTGCTCTTCGTGACCGCTGCTGTCAGTGGGAACAGGATTCTGCTGATGCTGCTGCGGGGGGAAACCTCAGTGCTGCGGCAATGATTCAGCACTGGGCGTTTGCTGCTGACCTGCTTTCCACCACCATCAGCACTGAATTCACGAATCTGTTCTCCAAGGCACTCAATGCCCGTTTTGGCGATCTAACCCCCACCACTCACCGCTCAGTTGCCGATCAGGCGCTGGATGCCGTCGCTCTGGAGGTAGCGGCAACGCAGGAGGTGCCCGAATTGATTGCTATTTGACGACTTTCAAGCACTAAGCGCCAGACCTTGCTCATTTAGTGCTATGATTTCAGTGTTGAGGGGCAAGAAATCCAAAGAGGTTCGCCCCTCCAACCCTTTCCCCAGAAACCCACAGAGGTTCCATCCGATGCTTCAGCAATCCATTCCCCGCCACTGGCACTTCACGACCCCTGAGCACGAGGGTCTATCCATTCGCCTCTCACGCTTCACGGGTGAGTTTGACCTTTCCCGCCGAACCCAGGTTGGTGAGATGTGCTGGGAGACAACCATCCTCTCCAGTCACCAGACCCTGGAGCAGGCAGTCACCGCCGCTGATAGGCAGGTGCTGGTGGCGTCACGATGAAAACCCTGACCGTTGCTGGTGCTGGCGGAATCCCCTGCCACACTCCCCCTAGACGCCCCACCAGCAATGGCATCTGAACACCCTGACGCTCCTAAGCAGTTCGGCATCCGCCTCAGTGAGGAGACGATGAAACTGGTCTCTGAAATCCAGCATCACCGCCAACGCACCAACCAACCCCTCACCCTTGCCGCCATCGTGGAAGACGCCATTCAGTGTCACTACAACCGATTGGTGAATGAGGGTGCCATCTATGGAGAGAAGTGACACCACCACTACCGCCAGGAGCACTGAGTCATCTGCTCAAGACCCTCCCGCCTGAACGCCCAGACCCATTCCCGCATCTGGCAAATCTGACTCCTGATGCCCTTCTCAGCAGACGGGTGGAGGTCACAGGCACAATCAAGACCCTGGAACAGGAGAGGCAGGTAATTGACGCCGAATTGCTGAGCACCTTTGGCGATGCTGAACTCCGTTTTGGTGTTCGTGCCCCAGGTGGATGGGTTCTCAAGCAGCGGTCAAGAACTAGTTGGGAATACGACCCTGAAGTTCGGGATGCGATTAAGGGTCTTCAGGGTCAGGCACAACGGGATGGAAGGGCACAACCGCTTGTGAGCACCTACCTGTGTTTGACACAGGAGACCTGATACTCCCCCTCCAGCATCAGATACTAAAGACCTGCTGTAGGTGGGCGATGGGATTGGCACTCTCCTCACCACGAACCAACCAAAACTCAGTGCTGCCGCTTCTAAGCAGGGCACGGAAATCCTCTGCGTCAATCAAAATGCCGCCATCCACTGCCAGGGTGACCATCTCATCAGGAGTTGAGGCGGCATAGAACTCCTTCTCAAACTCAGGGTCACCCTCTACCAAGTGACAGAGGTGATCCAGGGCATCCAGGAGTGGTGCTGGGGAGTAATCCACCCAGGGTGCTCAAGAGGTGGGAACCATTGTCGTCAAGAGCAGGTCTGCCCTACAAATAACTTCACAGCACCAGCGTAAGATGCTACACTCTAAGCACTGAACTCCACAGAGAGTCAACCAAATGCTCAAGACATCCAGCAACGGCACTCAGGCAATCACTGCCGTCAAGTTCTCTCTTCGCCCGACTGCCGAAACCCTGGCGGATCTTTCACGCCCTATTGACCCTCGGCACCTCAAGACCAGGAAGCAGGGCACGACGACCCTGACCTACTGCCCCTGGAACACCATTGCCCGTCACCTTCACCATCGTGCTCCTGGGTGGTGCTGGGAGGTTCAATCGGTTCAGGAGGTTGGTGGTGCCGTTGTCGTGACGGGGCGCCTGACCATCCCTACTGCTGATGGTGACCTGCTCCACTACTCAGCGGTGGCATCGGAACCGTTGGAGTCGGTATCCAAGGCACCTGCTGCTGAGGTTGCTGCGTCTTCGTGTCTCAGGAGAGCGGCAGCGTTGGCGGGTTTGGGTTTGGAGTTGTGGGGGTGATCCGATGACAATCAACATCCAGTGGCAAGACCAAAACGGATACTGGAGGCACTTCCAGAGCAAGCAGAACCAGGCGGATGCTTATCGGGTTGCTCAGCGTCGTGCTGAATCGACAAAAAAGCGCCATCGCCTGGTGGATGACGATGGGCGCTTGTTAGATTTGATTGATTAGGCAGACGAACTGCTAAGGATTTCTGTGTAGATAAAACGCTTCAGCAGTGTCTTGGTGCGAAGTTTCCATTTGTAGTCACTGGGAGTTGTTCCCATCACAAAGGAACGATTGCCTGACGGGTATTTGCCTTTGATTTTGAGGTGACCGTTGTTAAGAACAGTCACCTCTCCATCAATGGTGTAAGGGCGAAGTGTATCAACTACTTCCGAGAGAAATCGCTTGACTTCTTTGTTGATTACTCTTCATCACTGAACCAGGAGTATTCTAAAAGGTCGGCATCGTTGTCGATGCCACATTGCTGTAAGTATTTCTCAGGGTTCGTGACATCTGAGGGAAGATAGATATCACGATATTCTGAAACTTTATTCCATTTGATTTCGCCGCCTCCCTTAGGGGTAGATGGTTCATAGTGAGCGAACTCGTAGTTCCAGAGTTTGTAAGTAGTTTGGTTTTCCATAAATGCCTCCGAGGCGTAGGTGTGTTTGCGCTCTAAGAACGAGCAGGTATAGGGATTTCTAGCGGTTTATCGCCGAATAAGGCAACGATTCTCTCTTTGCTTGGGCGCTTAGAATCGTTGGATGTCTTATGAGGTTATTATACGACGAACGCGCTGCGCTGTCAACCCCTTTCCCAAAACTTGTTGAGACGCAAGGCGCCGCAATGGGTCTGACTGATGCCCCTAGATGAGCACTGGGGTCTTGGCGGTCTTGGCGCTGCTGGCGGTAAGACCCACTGCCCTGACTGCTTTCTTGGCATATCACTCCTATGCCTACCCAGGCAGTAGTTCACTTCACCACTCAAAACACCTGGTATACCTTTGCTTTGAACCTCCTTACTACCTAAAATCTGTATTTTGCTTAGGAAATATCGTGATAGTTGCCCTGTGGGTCTGTATATCCACTAAACCTGCGACCCTTTGATGGGTTATAGCGTTTGGCGTAATCCACCCTGCCGCTCTGCCCAGAAGTGTTGGTGAAGGTTTTGCCATCTCGACTGACACCAAACTGCTTTTTGGGTGCTGCTGCTGCTCCACCAGATCCTCCACTGCTCTGGTTTCCTCGTTCTGACTTGAACTTCACCTCATCCCACTTCAACCCGTGACTTTTGCGTAGTTGATTTGCTCGCTCCTTTGCCGCTTCAAACCCTTGAATGCCTCGTGCCAGCACCGCATTGGTATCTGTGCGGTAGACGTAGAAGGAATGCTCCTCCTCTAACTCCTCAGTTTCCTCAGCAGTTAAAAGCGCACTGGGGATTGGTGGCATCTCCTGTGCCTCTCCTTTTTTCCTGCGGTTCTTTTTGATTACCAGCAACACCCGCTTTGCTGTTTCCTGCTGCTGGAGGTATTCAGTGATCTGCTGCTCAAGGAAGGTCACAACGAACCCCCTGAGCGCCCTTTAGGTGTTTTGGCGTATTCCTCACGAATCTGACCAAGCAACAGGGTCTCGATGTCACGAAAGCGTCTGTTGACCTTTTGAACCTCAATCAGCATTGCCTCCTCAACGGGATGGAGGTGAACCCGAATGGTCTTCATCGCTCCAGCACACCAGTTGCTGTTGACCTTGTGGTGAGTGACCCAAAGACTGCTTGATGTTTTTCGCGCAACAAGGATTTATATAATCCACTAATATCCATTTTGTATAGTTCCATCAAATCCTCCATTTGCTTGAGGAGTAATGGGTGTTCACGTTCTTTAAAACTGATTTGTTTTACTCTTGGGATTGAACGCATCTATTTGCTGCTGATA
The DNA here is from genome assembly GCF_024346275.1 of Cyanobium sp. BA20m-p-22. Lineage (NCBI taxonomy): Bacteria > Bacillati > Cyanobacteriota > Cyanophyceae > Synechococcales > Prochlorococcaceae > Cyanobium > Cyanobium sp. BA20m-p-22. The sequence continues at coordinate 385 of NZ_JAGQCQ010000206.1, read as the reverse complement.
GAATCTATATCTATTTATTAATGATTTATTCCTATCCTGATTTATCTTATTTCTTATGACCGCAACCTAAGATGAACTTCTCGATACCATTTAAAACGAGGTTTTAAACTTGACTCATAAAGAATTCTGGTAATACCCTATATTTACTCATTGATAAATACTTGAGGATTCAATCAATGATTCTTTTGTTTTTCTTCTGGTGACTCTTGAAGTGAGTTTTGATGAGTTTTCTTTTGAGTTCCTTTTGGGTATATTATGAATCAAGTTTTGAATGAATACTCGTTTGATTTTGTTATGAGTTTCTTTTGGGTCTTTTTGAGTGGTCTTGAGCATTCAATCAAAGAATCAACTCAAGACCATTTGATGAAAACACTACAAGGTTTAT
>NZ_JAGQCQ010000205.1:0-6616 GCF_024346275.1 Cyanobium sp. BA20m-p-22 | reverse complement strand
CGGGATCCACAGCGCTGACGCAGATCGGCAGCCCCCTGGCCCGGGCCGCCAACTTCACCAGGGCCGGATCACAGGCCACATCCACCAGATCGGCCCCCCCCTGGCCAGCGGCGCGACTGATCCGCTCCACCGCGGCCGAATCGAAGTTGGTGAGTCCGGCGATCACCTTCAGCAGGCGCCGCTCCGCCAGGGCGGCCTGCAGGGCAGCGGGCAGCTGTTCGAAGCGCGACATCGCAGGCATGGGCCCTTGGCTTTGAAATGGTGGGGTGATTCTCCCATCCGGAGCCCCTACGACGCTGCATCCCGCCCACCCCAGCCAGCGCTGGAGCCCCGACCACCTGCGGCTGCACCGGCACCTGCTGCGCCACCCCGGCCTGCTGCCGGCGGGGGCGCCCCTGCTGCTGGCGGTGTCCGGCGGCCAGGACTCGATGGCCCTGCTGGCCCTGCTGCTCGACCTGCGCCGGCTGCACCACTGGACGCTGCTGCTCTGGCACGGCGACCACGCCTGGCGGGCCGAATCGGCCCGCCAGGCCGAGGAACTCGCAACCTGGTGCCTGCAGCAGGGCCTCAGCCTGGTGGTTGACCGCTGCGGCGAAGGGGGGGGCCCCAGCGAAGGGGGGCCGCCCAGCGAAGCCAGTGCCCGCCACTGGCGCTATGGCCAGCTGGAGGCCCGGGCCCGGGCCCTCGGGGCCAGTCACGTAGTGACCGGCCACACCGCCAGCGACCGGGCCGAAACCTTGCTGCTGCACCTGGCCCGCGGCAGCCACCGCCGCGGCCTGGCCAGCCTGCGCAGCCAACGGCCCCTGACCAAGGGCCCCGACGAATCCCGCGACTCCAGCAGCTCCAGCAGCATCGAGCTGAGCAGGCCGCTGCTGACCTTCTCCCGCAGCGACACCGCCCGCCTCTGCCGCCAACTGGAGCTGCCGGTGTGGCACGACCCGGCCAACCACGACCTCCGCTACAGCCGCAATCGAATTAGGGCCGAGGTGCTGCCGGTGCTCGAAGCTCTCCACCCCGGCGCTGCCCAGCGGATCGGCGCCCAGGCTGAACGACTGGTCAGCGAACTGGAATGCCGCACCGAAATGGTGGATCTGGCCCTGCAAAACCTCAACAGCGCCAGGGGGCCTGGAGCCGCGGCCGCCCTCGAGCGCCTAGGGCTGGTGGCGCTGGCGCCGGCCAACCAGGGGGAACTGCTGCACCGCTGGTTGGAGTGCCAGATCCAGCAGGTGCTGGCGGCCCGGCCCCTCGAGCAGCTGCTGTCGCGGCTGCAGGCCGGCCAGCCCCCGGGCCGGGCCGATCTGGGCGCCGGTTGGCAGCTGCACTGGGATCAGCGCACACTGTGGCTCCAGCCCGACCCTCCCCAGTGACCGCCTCGCCGGAATCCCTGCAACAGCGCTACGAGGCCATTGAAGGCTTCTACAACGAGCGCCAATGGGACGACGTGGCCAGCCTCAGCGAGGCCCTGCTGGTGGAACTGCCCGACGACCCCAGCCATCCCCTGCGCCAGCGCCTGCAGCTATTGCTGGGTCACACCTATTGCTACGGCTACCAGGATGCCCAGACGGCCACTGGTTTTTACAGCCGGGTGCTGGCTGCCAGCGAGGAGACGATGCTGCGGGAAATCGCCGAACAGGGCCTGAAGCAATGCATCAACCTGGCCGACATCGCCGTTGCGCCAGCCGAGGTCATACCTGACCAATCCCCGGCGGCAACGGCTGCCACTTCTGCCACGGCTGCTACCGCTGTCACGGCTGCCACCCCCTGGATGGAGCAACTGGGCGAGGCGGGGCTGGGCGAAGTGCCCCAACCAGAGCTGGGGCTAACTGAGGTGGAGGTTATTGAGGAACCCGAACTGATCGAGCTGGCCCAAGCCAATCCCAGATATGCCGAGCCGGTAGACCTGGCCATCTTGCCCCTGGCTGCCAAACCCAGCCCCGAGGAGATCGCCGAGCTCTCTAAGGGGCTGTTGCGGGTCGTTATCCGCTGAGTCCGCTCCACTGCCAAGTCAAGCCGGGCCTCAGCCCACCGCTGCGGAACGGCGGCGCCTGGTGCGGCCGGCGGGTTCCGGCTCAAGGTTTGCTGGCGCTGGAGCGGAAACCGGAGCGGGGGCGGCCACTGCAACCGCTACTGCGGTAGCGCTGGGAGTGGCAGTGGCAGTAGCGCTGGGAGCACCGACGGTCGCCAGCTGGCGCTGGGGCGCCGAGGCGCGGCCCCCTGAATCGCGGCCACCTGAATCGCGGCCACCCCGGCCCCGGGGCGCCGGACGGCTGTCGCTCTCCCCCTCCGAGCGGCCCTTGTAGGCCGGCGTGCCGGCGGGGGCGGGTTGCACCAAGCAGATGATCAGGGGCTCCACCTGCAACTCGCGGCGCAGGCGGCGCTGGAGGCCCACCTCCACCTCGCGCTGCACGCCCACCCAATCGACATCCGGGGCCTTGCCGCCGGTGTTACGGCAGAGCTGGCTCCAGCGGTTCTCGAGCACCCAGCCGATTTCCCGCTCCGCCCACATCGACAGCTTGCGGGCATCGGCGGCGGTGACCACCCCCCGGATATTGACCCGGGGCGGGGCCGCCATCACCCCGTCGGTGCTGATCACCGCCAGCAGGGTGATCACCCCATCCTCAGCGAGCTGCTGGCGCTCCTTGAGCACGCGGGCATCGACGATGCCGTTGCGGGAGGCATCGAGCAGTTCAATGCCGGCCTTCACCGGATCCCCGGTGCGGATGGAGTCGGGGCTGAGCTCGACCACATCGCCGTTGTCGATGATCAAGATGTTGTCGGCCGGAACGCCCATCGACTGGGCCGTTTTGCTGTGGGCAATGAGCATGCGGTGCTCACCGTGCACCGGCACGAAATATTTAGGCTTGGTGAGGGCCAGCATCAGTTTCTGATCTTCCTGGAAACCGTGGCCAGAAACGTGAATGCCCTCGCCCTTGCCGTAGACCACCTTGGCCCCCAGCATCATCAGCCGGTCGATGGTGTTGACCACCGAGATGGTGTTCCCCGGAATCGGGCTGGCCGAGAAGATGATCGTGTCGGTGCTCTTCACCTGAACCTGGGGGTGATCACCGCGGGAGATGCGGCTGAGGGCAGCTAGGGGCTCACCCTGGCTGCCGGTCATCAGCAACAGGGTTTCCCGATCGGGCAGGTCGCGAATTTGCTTGATCGGCACGAACAGGTCATCGGGGGCGCGCATGTAGCCCAACTCCCGCGCCTTGGCAATCACATTGAGCATGGAGCGGCCCAGCAGACCCACCTTGCGGCCATTCTTGATAGCCAGCTCCAGGATCATTGACACCCGGTGAATCGAGCTGGCAAAAGTTGTGATGATCACCCGACCTTCTGCCTGGGAAATGTGGCGATCCAGACAGGGGAACACCGAGCGCTCAGGCGGGCAGAAGCCCGGCACTTCGGCATTGGTGGAGTCACTGAATAGGCACAGCACGCCCTGGTCGCCATAGTGGGCCAGGCGAGCCATGTCGAAGGTCTCGCCATCCACCGGCGTGTGGTCAAATTTGAAGTCACCGGTGAAGATCACCGTGCCCACAGGAGTGGTGATGGCCAGCGAGAAGCTGTCGGCCATCGAGTGGGTGTTGCGGATGAACTCCACTGAAAAGTGTTGGCCCACCTTCACCACATCGCGGGGCGCAACGGTTTGGAGGATGGTGCGATCCATCACCCCGGCCTCCTCCATCTTGCCGGTGAGCATGGCCAGCGCCAGACGCGGGCCGTGAATCACGGGGATGGTGAAATTTTTGAGGTGGTGGGCAATGCCACCGATGTGATCTTCGTGACCGTGGGTCACGATCATGCCGCGAATCCGCTTCTGATTTTCCTTGAGATAGCTGGTATCCGGCATCACCACATTGACGCCATGCATGCCATCACTGGGAAAGGCCAATCCGGCATCCACCAGCATGATGTCGTCGCCGTACTCGAACACGCAGGTGTTCTTGCCGATCTCGTGCAGGCCGCCCAGGGGAATTACCCGCAGGTGGGCCTTCTTGGCGCCAGCCTGATTGCCATTTGCCTGGTTGCTGCTTACCTGATTGCGATTTAGCTGGGTGGTGCCGTTGGAGCTCGTCATACGAAAAGAGGGTTAACTGTTAGGAATAATTAAACTAGTCTAAATTGAATTGATCTGAATAAAATTAATCCGAGTTGAATTGATCTAAATAAAGCTGGTCTCAAGCCTTGGCGTCATGTAGGACGCAGGGCAGCCAGGGTTTCGGAGAGGCGTTGGCGCACGGCGGCGTTGGCGGAAAGAAGGGGAAGACGGGGGGCACCCACCGGCCAGCCGCAAAGCTCCAGGGCTGCTTTGACGGGGATGGGATTGGTGGTGCAGAAGAGGGCCTTGCACAGCGGCAGCAACTGCTCGTGCAAGGCCCGGGCCCGGGCCTGATCGCCCTCGAAAAAGGCCCGGATCAGGGCGCTGATCTGGGGTCCGGCCAGGTGGCTGGCCACACTCACCACACCCACGGCCCCCACGGCCAGCATCGGCAGGGTGAGGGCATCGTCGCCGCAGTAGATGGCGAGACGGTCGCCACAGCAGGCCCGCAGGGCACTCACCTCCTCGGTGCTGCCACTGGCTGCCTTGAAACTCACCACATTGGGGCAGTCGAGCAAGCGCGCCACGGTGGCTGCCTCCAGGCTGGTGCCGGTGCGGCCCGGAATGTTGTAGAGCATCAAGGGCAGCTCTGGGGCGGCCGCTGCCACGGCCCGGAAATGGGCTTCGAGGCCTTCCTGCGGGGGCTTGTTGTAGTAGGGCACCACCACCAGGGCGCCATCGGCGCCGAGGGCAGCCGCCTCGCGGGTGGCCTCCACCGCCTCGGCGGTGCAGTTGCTGCCGCTGCCGGCGATCAGTTTGGCCCGGCCCGCCAGGGCCCCTTTAACCGTGGCAAACAGGGCGTGCTGCTCGGCCCAACTGAGGGTGGGGGATTCGCCGGTGGTGCCGCACACCACCAGCCCATCGGAGCCCTGGTTCACCAGGTGGGCCGCCAGGCGGGCAGCCAGGGGGAGATCCAGCGCCCCGTCGGCGCTGAATGGGGTCACCATCGCGGTGAGTAAACGTCCGAAGGGAGGAGCTGGGGGCTGGATCGCTTTCAAGGGCCACCCCCGGCCTGGGCCCCTGGAGCTTCGATCAGCAGTTCAGCGATCTGGATGGCATTGAGGGCCGCACCCTTGCGGATCTGGTCCCCACACAGCCAGAGCTCCAGGGCATTGGGCTCACTGAGATCCTGGCGAATCCGGCCCACCGCCACCGGATCGCGACCGGTCACATCTGTGGGCATCGGGAAGCGATTGGCATCAAAATCGTCCAGCAACTCGACGCCGGGGGCAGCTGCCAGCAGGGCCCGGGCCTCCTCCACCGGGAAGGGCTCGTGAAACTCAATGTTGACGGCTTCGGAGTGGGCCCGCAGCACCGGCACCCGCACACAGGTGGCCGAGAGCCGCAACTCCGGCGTGCCCATGATCTTGCGCGTTTCGTGCAGCATCTTGAGCTCCTCCTCGCAGTAGCCATTGGGCTGCAGCGGCGAGTTGTGCAGAAAGAGGTTGAAGGCCAGGGAGTGGGGCAGCACCTCACTGACGGGCTCGCCCCCATCGAGCACCGTGCGGCTGAGGCTGCGCAGCTCCTCCATGGCCCGGGCGCCGGCGCCGCTGGCGCTCTGATAGGTGCTCACCACCACCCGCCTGATCGGCCGGCGGGCATGGAGGGGGGCCAGGGCCAGGCTGAGCAGGATCGTCGTGCAGTTGGGGTTGGCGATGATGCCCCGGTGGCTAAAGGCCGCCTCGGGATTCACCTCCGGCACCACCAGCGGCACCTCCGGATCCATGCGGAAAGCACTGGAGTTGTCGATTACCAGGGCCCCAGCCGCAGCCGCCAGCGGCGCCCACTGGCGCGACACCGAGCCACCGGCCGAGGCCAGCACCAGATCGACGCCCTCGAAGGCCGAGGCCTCCACGGGTTGGATGGTGAGCGAACGACCCTGCCAACCCAGGCTCTGGCCGGCGGAGCGGGGCGAGGCCAGGGGCAGCAGCTCGGCCACCGGGAAACGGCGCTGCTCGAGCAGCTGGAGCAACTCCTGGCCCACCGCTCCACTGGCCCCCAGAACGGCCACCCGAAGAGGGCGGTTGGGCAGGCACACGGAGCTGGGGGAAAGGCTGGTCTGGACGGCGGTCAAGGGGGCGGGAACGGGATCGAAAGCTGCTGGTTTATCCGGGATGGACGTGGAGAGGCCCGGATCGGGGCATACAGGGGGGCGGGATGCTGCCGCAAAGCAAGGAGCTGGGATCAAATCCCAACCCTGCAAATTAGCTGAACCGAACTATTTCCTTCTTCTGCGCCTCCCGAACAATAGGCCTACGGGGCTCGGAACGGCCGCTTTCTAGGATCGGGCCCTGCATCGACTTTCCATGAGCTCTGCCGCCGCCCCAGTTGCCAGCCTGTCCGTCAAAGCCAGCCCCCGCCCGGGCAGCCGGATGGCCCTGGAGGTGGCCATCCCCGCAGGCCGCAGCCAGGCCAGCTACGACGCCGCCGTGGAGAAGCTCAGCCGCAGCATCAAGCTGCCCGGCTTCCGCAAGGGCAAGGTGCCCCGCCCGGTGCTGCTGCAGCAGATCG
>NZ_JAGQCQ010000204.1:0-6702 GCF_024346275.1 Cyanobium sp. BA20m-p-22 | reverse complement strand
GGCGATCGTGACCGACCTGCCCGGCACCACCCGCGACCTCCTGGAAAGTGAGCTGGTGCTCGACGGCGTGCCGCTCACCCTGCTCGACACCGCCGGCATCCGGCCCACCACAGACCGGGTCGAGGCCCTGGGCATTGAGCGGGCCCGCCAGGCCCTGGCCGCGGCCGATGTGGTGCTATTGCTGTTTGATCTGGCCGCCGGCTGGACGCCGGAAGATCAGGCCTTGCTGGAGCTGGTGCCCGAGGGGGCCGTGCTGCTGGTGGCGGGCAACAAGGCCGATGCCGCTGGCCTGCCGGTGGGGCTGGTGCCGGCCGGGGCAGGGCTGCCGGCCGCTTTGCACTTCAGCGCCCTCACCGGCGCCGGTCGCCAAGAGCTGGTGGCCGAGCTGCTGCGCCGCTGCGGCGCCGGCCCGCTCGAGGGCCTGCAGGTGGCCCTCAATGCCCGCCAGCGGGACCTGGCGGCGGCGGCGGCGGCCAGCCTGGCGGCGTCCCTAGAGGCGGCGGTCCAGCAGCTCCCCTGGGATTTCTGGACGATCGACCTGCGGTCCGCGGTGCGCGCCCTCGGCGAGATCACGGGCGAGGAGGTGAGCGAGGCGGTGCTGGATCGGGTCTTCTCCCGGTTTTGCATCGGCAAGTAGCCGCCAGACTGGCTCGAGTCAACACTGCTGCTCGATGGTCAGTTTCCGCCTGCTGCTTGCTGCCTTGACCGTGCTGGTGGTGGCTCCGGTAGGGGCTCCTGTCGTGGCGGCCGCGCCCCCGGCTCCCGCCGGCCTTGCCCAGTGCCAGGCCCCGGCGGCCGGCTCCTTCGTGGTGCTGGGCAGCGGCCAGCACCGGGGTGAACCCACCGCGCTGCTGATGCAGGAGCGCTGGTTCCCGGATGGCCGCATCGAAGGGGTGCGCTATTTGCGGGAAGGGCGCCGTTTCAGCGAAGACCGCTACACCGGCAGGGTGAGGCCCGATGCCGCCTGCTGGGCCCTGGTGGAGCGCCAGGGACCCGCCGGAACAATGGCGGAGCAGGTGGCCCTGGATCGTCGGGGGCGGCCGCGGGTCTCGCTGGTGCTGGCACCCACTGAGGTTTTGTCGCTGCGCTATGTCTCCCAGGAGCCTGGCTCCTGCAGCCCTGCCCTGCTCGATGGCCTGGTGACCAGCCAGCAGCAGGGCCAGAGCTGGGCTGATGGCCGCTGGCAAGCCAATGCGGTGGTGCAGCGCGAGTGGTGGCAGGCAGGCGAGGTGCGGGGCCTGGCGGTGATGAACTACGCCGGCAGCCCGGATCGGGTCACCTACAGCGGCCGCCTCCAGCTGGGCAGCGACTGCCTCGGCCGCATGACCCAGCGGGATTCCAAAGGCATCTACTACAACTATCGGGTGGTGGTTCTGGCCAAGGGCGGCGGTTACATCTACATGCAGACTGACCCCGATGACCTCACCCTTGGCCTGCTGCAGCATCAGCGCTGAGGTCGGAGGCCCCAGCGCGTCGCCAGGAACACCAGGGCCATCACCCCGTAGCCGAGGGCCCAGCTGCGGCCCACGCCCCAGCCCAGCTGCAGCACTGTGTCCGAGCTGGTGAACTGCCAGGCGTGGATCACACCAAACCAGGCCAGCACCGCGGCGATGCCGGCGCAGGCCGCCGCCGCCAGCAACCGGGCCTCGATCACATACACGAGCATCCCGGCCAGCAGCATCGCCGTGATGATCTGGCCTTGTTCAAGGGCGAAGGCCCCGGCGGCCCACACATCGGCCTGGGCCAGGGGCGCCAGCATGGCTGGCCCAAAGGGGTTGGCGGCCGTGCCGCTGCCACCGGCCCGCAGCCCCGCTTTCAGCATCAGGGCGCCCCAGCCGGCCAGCCCGGGCAGCAGCCCCAGGGCCACGGCCGGAGCATGGCGAGGCGGCGTGGCCTGGAAGGCCTGGGCAGCGATCACCAGGCCGATGTAAAGCACGATCGCCATACCGGCTTCAATCGGCACCAGTTGACCTACCACTCCAAACAGTCCCAGCAGGCAGGCGGCGCCCATCACCACCCCATTGAGCCAGGAGTAGCCGATGCGGGCGCCCATGGCCTTCCAGCCTGGGTGGCCGATGTAGATGGTGGTGGGAAAGCAGGAGCCCAAGGTGGCAGCGGCCAGGGTGCCGATGCCATTGATCAGCATCGAGCTGGGCACCGGATAGCGATCGCCGGCGGCTTCGGCGCTCTCCAGGTTTTGCAGCGAGCCGATCACATTGAAAAGTCCCATCGGCACGATCACCCCCAACCAGGGCACTAGCTGGCCACGCGCCTGCCAGAGGTCTGCCAGTTGCAGCTTGGGTAGATGGAGCCCAATCAGGGCCGTGCTGCTCTGCCAGCGCACCGGATCGAGGTCGATCAAACCATTGGCCCAGGCCAGGGCGATGCCCAGCAGCACGGCCACCAGGCCGGCGGGCACCGGCCAGCGCACCGGCGCGTAGTAGCCCACCAAAATCACCGCCAGCACCGCCAGGCCTACCACCGGTTGGGCGTAGGTGCGCAGCAGGAAACCCAGGGCGATGTAGCCCAGGGCGATGCCCGCCAGGGTGGAGAGCAGGGCGGCCCGAGGCAGCCAGCGCTGCAGGGTGTTGCCGATGAAGGCGCCAGAACACTCGATCAACCCCGACCCCAGGCAGGCGATCAGCCCGGCCTGCCAGGACAGGGTCACCGCCGCGGCTGGATCCAGGCCCTGGCTCAAGGCCGTCAGCTTCACCGGGAGCATCACCAGAAACACATAGGCGAACAGGCTCACCGTGTTGATGCCGTAGGGCAGGGCGGTGCGGTCGTCGCGGCCCTCCCGTAGGTCGAGTTGAAAGGCCTGGCGGGCGTAGGCCAGGTTGCCCACCACCAGGCTGATGCCGGTGGCCGGCAGGATCGCGCCGAATATCAGGCTGTCGGGGTAGCCGAGCACGCCCCGGCACAGGGACACGATCAACAGGATCTGGATCAGGTTGTCGAGCCCCAGGCCGAGGAAGCCGTCGAGGTCACCGCTCGTCCACCAGCGGGGTTGGGTCATGCCGGTTTTCCGGATCAGCGGATGCCCTCAGGTTGGCACTGGGCCCAGCTGGCATTGCTCTGATCGGCAAAGGGCAGATTTGGCAGGCCTGCGGCCAGGTAGCGCTCGCGATGGGCGTGCCGGTCCGCCAGGAAGGCCGCCAGGGCTTCGAGGTGTTCCTGGCGGCAGGCGTCCAGGTTGAAATCGGGCCGGATGGCGGAGCTGGTGGCCAGGGTGGCCATGGCGGCCTCCAGATCGGCCCGGGTCCGCTGCTCCAGCGCGGCCTCGCTGAGGGCGTAGAGCGGATCCACGGCCGTCACATCCAGCCCCTCGGCCCGCAGCAGGGCCGAGAGCGATCCCGGCCCGCCCGGGCAATCCAGCACGCGGGCGCCGCGCCACTGGGCCGGATCGAGGTTGAACATTGCCAGGGCCTGGCTGCCAAGCCGGCCGAAGAACACCACCTGGGCTAATTGCATGGTTGCTGCGCTGACCCAGCTGCACTGGCTCGCATGATGGGCAAACCGGTCACCTGTCGCCATGAACCTGCCGTTCACGCCTGCGCTTCAGGGCCAGCTGCGGGCCTGGCTGAACGAAGACATAGGCCGCGGCGACCTCACAGCGGCTGCGTTGGCTGGTCGCCCTGGCCGGGCCCACTGGCTCGCCAAGGCCGACGGGGTCTTCTGTGGTGGCGTGCTGGTGGAGCCTTTGTTCCGGCTGCTCGACCCCGCCGTGCGGGTGCGCCCGTTGGTGGCGGATGGGGAGACCGTGGGGATGGGCCAGCGGCTCCTGGAGCTCCAGGGCCCTGCGACGGCCCTGGTGGCCGCGGAGCGCACCGCCCTCAACCTGGCCATGCGTCTCTCCGGTATCGCCACCGCCACCGCGGCCTTGGTGCAGATGCTTGAGGGCACGGGCGTGGCGCTGGCGGATACGCGCAAGACCACCCCTGGCTTGCGGGTGCTGGAGAAATATGCGGTGCGCTGCGGGGGGGGAGTGAATCACCGCTTCGGGCTGGACGATGCGGCGATGCTCAAGGAAAACCACCTGGCTTGGGCGGGTGGGGTGGCAGGTGGGGTGGCCGGTGGTTTGGAGGCGGCGATTGCGGCGGTGCGGGCCAATGGGCCCTGGCCGGCCCGGGTGATCGTGGAGGCGGAAACGGGGGCTGAGGCGGCAGCGGCGGTGCGGGCCGGCGCCGATGGGGTGCTGCTCGATGAATTCACGCCCGGGCAGCTGGTGGAGCTGGTGCCCCGGCTGCGGGCCCTGGCCCAGGGGCGCGGGCTGGTGCTGGAGGCCTCCGGTGTGCAACCCGGCCAGATCCAGGCCTATGCAGCCAGCGGCATCGACCTGATTTCCACCAGTGCGCCGATCACGCGCAGCCCCTGGCTGGACCTGAGCATGCGCTTTGACAGGGACAGCTGAAATTTGAGGTTTGGGACTGGCCCAGCGGAACCGACGCCAGCCCTATCCATAATGGCTCCAGTTTGGATCGAGGCTGGGTGGCGAAACAAACCATTGGCGCAGGCGCCCCACCCCCTGCTCCTGGCCGGCTGGCGCGGGGTTGCCGGCGTCAGCTGGGCCTGGCCCTGGTTGCCCTGGGGCTGTTGGCTGCCAGCCCGGCCGCTGCCCTTGCCGAGGGGGCCGTGCAGCGGGCCGCCCGAACCGGCGAATTGGTACTGACCGGTTTTGCCGATGTTCCCCCCCTGGTGTTTGCCGATGGCCAGGGAAAATCCGTCGGCTATGGGCTGCTGGTGGCCGATCGGATCGCGGCGGAACTCTCCACAGCGGTGGGCCGGCCGGTGAAGGTGCGGTTTGCGCCCGTGGCTGATCCGGCCAGTTTGGTCACCAGCCTTACTGCCGGCAAGGCAGCCCTGGCCTGCGGGCTGCCGTTCAGCTGGGAGCTGGACACCCATGTGGACTTTTCCTTGCCCATCGGGCTCTCCGGGCTGCGGTTACTGGCACCGGTTGGTCGCTTTGACGGCACCCCGGCAGCCCTGGCGAGTCGCAGGATCGGCGTGGTGCGCCAATCCCTTGGCGAAACAGACCTGCGGGGCATGCAGCCAAGGGCGATCCCCGTGCCCTTCAACAACCTCCAGGAGGCGGTGGCGGCCCTGAAGGCAGGCACGGTGGAGGGTGTCATGGGCGACACCTTTGTGCTTGCCGGCCTGGTGCGTCAACAGGCCCTGACGGGCCTGGCCCTCACCCCTGACTTCCCCTTTGAGGCCTATGCCGTCAGCTGCGTGATGGCCCAGAACGACTCCGCTTTCCGGGATCTGGTCAACCTCACCATTGCCCGGTTGTTGCAGGGGTATCTCGATGGTCAGCCCGATACGGTTGCCGCGGTGAATCGCTGGCTGGGCCCAGGCAGCGCCGTCGGGCTCCCGGAGAACGTGATCCGTGCCAGCTTCGAAGCGGTGCTGCTGGGTGTGGAGTCGATCCGTCCCATCCCTGCCGGCCAACCAACAAGTTCTTCTGCCGTTTTGGGTTCTCCTCTGACCGCCCAGCGCTGATCCCCCTCCCCCTTAGCTCCCATGGCGATTCCTAACCGTTCCTATCTGTTTGGTCTGCTGCTGCTGGCCTCCCTGCCCATCGATGGGGCCGCGGCCCTAGCTGTGGCCAATGCCCAGGGATCTGCGGCACTGCCGGGCCCGCCCCTCAGCATTGAGGAGAGACTCAGCCGCATTGCGGCGGCGGTGCAGCAGCGGGGTGGGGTGGACGAGGCCCCGGGGGGGGAGCTCTCCCAAGTGTTCATCAATGGCAATGGGCTGGGCTGGGGCAATGGCGGTTTCAGCAACGGGGGCTTCTACAACGGTGGATTTGGCAATGCTGGTTTTGGCAACGGGGGCTTTCGCAATGGCGGCTTCGGTAATGGTGGATTCCGCAATGGGGGCTTTCGCAATGGCGGCTTCCTTAACGGTGGCGGCCGCTACTGGCGTTGATCCCGATCCCGGCCGCTGATCTGGAGGCCCCGGGCCCGGGGGGCTATGGGCCGGTGCGGTTGCTGGTGGTGCAGCCCACCCCCTTCTGCAATCTCGATTGCGACTACTGCTATCTGCCCGATCGGGGCGACCGCAGCCGCTTGCCGCTGGCGGTGCTGGAGGCAGCTGTGGAGCGGGTGCTGGAGAGCCCCTATTTCGGCGGGGAGTTCACCCTGCTCTGGCATGCGGGCGAACCGCTGATGGCGCCGATTGCCTTCTACGACGAGGCCACCCAGCGGATCGGCCGGCTCCTGGAGGGGCGCGGCTTGCCGGCCAGCACGGTTGTGCAGTCGCTGCAGACCAATGCCACCACGATTGACGGGGCCTGGTGCGATTGCTTTGAGCGCAATGGCATCCACGTGGGCGTGAGCATGGATGGGCCAGCCTTCCTTCACGACGCCCACCGTGTCACCCGCACCGGCCTGCCCACCCATGCCGCCGTCATGCGGGGAATCGACTGGCTGGCCCGGCGGCGGATTCCCTTTCAGGTGATCTGCGTGCTCACGGCCGATGCCCTCGACCATGCCGACGCCATCGTCGATTTCTTCCTGCAGAACGGCATCGGGGATGTGGGCTTCAACATGGAGGAAACCGAGGGTTCCAACACCCATTCCAGCCTCGATGGGGGCCCGCTGGGGCGGGAGCTGCTGGAGCAGCGCTACCGGGCCTTCATGGCCCGTATCTGGCAGCGCAGCCGCGAGCAGCCCGGCCGCCTCCGCATTCGGGAATTCGACG
>NZ_JAGQCQ010000203.1:0-6716 GCF_024346275.1 Cyanobium sp. BA20m-p-22 | reverse complement strand
GTGGCGTTCCCCGGTGGCGCTGGCACCGCCTCGCTGGTGAGAGAGGCCCGCCGTTTGGCAGCCCATGCGCCAGTGCCGCTCTCTGTGGCGCAGATCAGCCACGCCCCCAGCCTCCCTTGATACCTGGTGGCATTGCCCTCACTTCCCCTGTTCCCCTTTCTCCTCATTTGTGCCATGGCTGTTCTCACTCCCATTCCGGCCGCTGCCGTCACTCCGCTAGCGGCTCCTCCGGTGGCAGGCCCCGCCTGCTCCCTGCAGCGCTCAGGTTCCCTCTGGCAGCTGGGCAGCGAGGCCCAGGAGCTCACCACCGCTATCTCCCAGCTAGCCGAGCAACTGGAAACTGATGATCCCGAGCAACGGGCCCTGGCCCTCGCCGAGCTGGAGGCAGCCCTACTGGCAGAGGAAGGCAATAAAGCTGCCCTCGCCGCTAAGGCCGATGCCACCTGCTGGGTGATCGAGCACCTGCGCGGTCAGGCCACCTACCGCCAGCAGCAAGCCAAGCGGCTCGCCGATCTGGCCCGGAGTGATGCAGGCCGGGCCGATGCCCTGGAGGAATCGCTGGTGTTTGTTCTCACCCAGCTGCAGCCGGCGGCTACGCGTTTCTCCTTCCCCGATCACGAGCTGTCAAGCCGCAAATCCCAGGCGGTGGTGATTGACGACGAGCAGGCCCTCGATCCCGAGTGGCTCACCTTCTCCACCACAAGCAAGCCGGACAAAAACGCCATCAAGGAAGCACTCAAAGCTGGCCGTCAAATCACCGGCGCTCAGCTCCTTTCCCGCCGCTCCTGGCGCATCCACTGACGTCTAGCAGGCAGAGGCCCCTCACCAGCAGGGTTCCGGGGATGCAGCCGGGGCCCTTTCTTCCTGATCCGATTTCGCACCTCTCTTCTTCTCGCTCCATCGCTTCCCATCGCCATGACCGTCGCCGCTCCTTCCGCCAATGGGGCCAGCACCATCAGCCGCCCCGCCGCTCCCCATCCGGCACAGCGGCCGCCCTCCGCTCTGGAGTTGATGGACTCCGTTGGCCGGGCCGATGCGGAGAGCGCGGCAAACCCAGAGTCAGCCGCGGCGCCGCAAGCCCTCACTGCCCAGTCCCTTGGCTTCTCCCCCGAGCAGCTCGCCGCCCTGGCAGCTCCGCTGGATCGGGCCAACGTCCGCCAGCGGGAGCAGGGCAGCAGCCGCGTGAGCTACCTAGAGGGTTGGCAGGTAATCGCGGAAGCCAACCGCATCTTTGGTTTCGATGGCTGGCAGCGCCAGACCATCGCCGTCCGCTGCGTTGCCCAAGCTGAGCGCTTGATTGGCCGAGATCAGAAGCCCGGCTGGGGTGTCACCTACACCGCCCGCGTACGCATCACCGTCATAGCCGGAGGCCTTACGCCCCTGGTCCGGGAGGGCACTGGCGCCGGCCACGGCATCGACGTGGACCTGGGCCAGGCCCATGAGTCCGCCATCAAGGAGGCAGAGACCGATGCCATGAAGCGGGCGCTGATGACCTTCGGGAACCCGTTTGGCCTCGCCTTGTACGACAAGGCGCAGCGGCAGGTCAGCAGCGCAGCGGGCCAGGGTGATGGAGCCCAGCGCCCTCCAGTGAGTCGGCCGGCGGCTAACTCTCGCTCTTACGTTGCAGGGACCCCGGCCCAAGCCAAAGCCCACGCCCAGACCAAGGCCTCGACGCCAGCGCCATCAGCTCCGTTCGATCCCAGCCACTTGGCCCTTAATGCCGAGACGATCCAGCACCTCCACAGCAGCCTGCGGGCTCTGCCCCGGCCCGAGCTGGAGAGCCTCACCCGCGCCTTCCGCAAACGATTTCAGGTGCCAGATGAGGCGGTGACGATCGCCGATCGGATCAACCAGAAGTGCCACCACGACTGGATTGAGGCCTTCCTTGTGCAGCACCTACCGGGCACCGACTGAGGACCTGGCGCCAAGATGCATACCGTGCTAGTACAGATGTACGTATGTTGTGTTTGCCATGGTGCCGGTCCCCCTCTCCCGCTTAGAGCCCTCCCGCAAGGAGGAGATCGAAGACTGGCCCTGGCTGGATCAGGCGGTGCTCCGCTCCAGCCGCAGCCGCCAGGTCTGCATGACCTGCCACTTCTTCCGCCACCACCCCGGGCCCGAGTGCATACCGCTGCTCACCTGCCACCTGCATCAGGGCCTGATCGCCCACGGCGAGCACCTGACAAGCCGCTGCAGCGGCTGGACAGAGGACGTTCATCGACAGCGGGGCTGGGCGCCTGAGGTGGCCTGAGCGGTGCTGCACTCTTGCAGCACTTCCTGGTGTCGTGCCTTCACCACCCGAGCTGTTCCGGCAGGGCCCCGATGCCGCTGATGACGGCGCAGCCCCTGGGCAGCTGACCTTCGTCGCCTGGGCAGCACTTGCCGGCCAGCGGAAGCCCATGGTTCAGCGACTTTTGACGCAGTAGCTGCTCGAGCTGTACCAACCCAGCGGACAGCTCTTACCGGTCTTCTCAATGGCCTCGTTGTCGTTGCTGGGGCTGCTGACGCAGTAGTTGCCGGAGGCATAAAAACCAAGCGGGCAGCCCCCGACCACCTTCTCAATGGCGCCGCGGGTGTTACCACCAGAGCTCGGAACGCAGTAGCCGCCGGAGCTGTAGTAGCCGATCGGGCACCCTCCCACTTTCGGGAGGGGGCGAACCGGCTGCTGGGCCAGACCTGCCATGGGGGCGAGTGCCAGAAGTGCCGCCAGAAGTGCTGTTCTGGGCATGGCTCAATCCACCCGGAAGGTCACGGCCATCACTGCGGTGATGTCCTTGTCGATGGTGCGGGTGTCATAGGAGCCGGTGTCGCTGGCCTCGGTGGAATTGGGAGCTGTGATCTGGAACGAACCGGTGTCGGCGTTGGTGATGGCACCGATGTGGGCGCCGGCTTCCCGGGCGATGGCACGAGCGCGCGCCTTGGCGTCCTTGGTGGCCTTGGCGAGCATGTCGACCCGCTTCTCGGCCAGTTTGGTGAAGGTGTAGGCGGGCTCATTAATGGTGAGCGGAACGCCCTGGCCGATCAGCTGGCCGATCTCAGCAGATATCTTGTCAACCTTGTTGACGTTCCAGCTGCCGATCAGGATCGCCTGTCTGCTGGTCCAGGTGGTGGAGCGCAGCTCGCCGGTGCGGGGATCGCGCACCTCCTCCTTGTCGGATTTCACCGCATCAAGCTCCAACTCATCGGGCTCAATGCCCTGGGCTTTCAGGAATGCCACCGTCTTCTGAACCGCTGGCTGGAGACCCTGATAGGAAGCCTGCTGGCTGGGACCGCTCTGGCTCACCTGGACCGACCAGTCGACGTAGTCGGAGCTGATCCGCTCGGTGCTGGCGCCAGTCACGGTGATCGTGTCGTTGGCGTTGCGGATGCCCTTCACCAGCACGCCACTGGCTGTTGTGAGGCCAAGGCCCAGTACGGCCATGGCGAACACCAGAGAAGGCGTGCGCCTGAGGAAAGCCCAGCTGGCTGAAGCCCACCCCAGCAGCCGATGGCGGCCGGGGTGTTGGTGGATTGAACTGTTTTGATCAGGGGAGCTGGGATCCACAGCGGTTTGGCGGCTTGACTCAAGCTATGGAGGCAAGCGCGTTGCCGCCAAAAGGCTCCTACGAAGGACGGACGTCTCTCTGATGCTGGCCATCAGTTGCCGGCAGCAACCGCCGCCTGAATCGATTTGCTTGGTAAAGGTGCTGAATTGGTACTTGGGAGAAAATGACGCTAAACCCCCCGCATTGCTCCAGGGGCGACCAAGCCTTTCTTTCAAACGACTGATCAAGGCGGTGGTATATTCACGCTGCAATGGTCATTCTACTTGAAGCTTTTAAAATGAGGCGAAGAACTTTTATAAGCTATTCCGGCGCAGATGCAGTGCTTGCAGCGGCTGTATATGCCTATCTCAATGCAAATAACATAGATGCCGTTAAGGCGCCCGATGACATCGTCCCCGGGGAGGATTGGGCCGCATCAATAGCCAGCCTCATTGAGTAATCGCAATATTTTTTGTTGATTTGGACGGGGAACTCAATGGCAAGCAAAGAGGTTGCAAAAGAGTTGACTCTTGCTATGGACTGCGGAGCGCGGATTATTCCTTTCCGCGCAGAGGATTTATCGCCGGAAGGTGCATGGCGATATCATTTAATGAATGTCCAATGGCTTGAAGCTCATTCGATTCCCGAAGCCAACGCACTAGAGAAGCTAGCGCATCACCTTAAAAGGCCTGGAGATGAGAGGCCACATCAAGATCCTGGCAACCCCGACATGCTTGCCAATTCTTGCGATGATTTATTGACAGGCGAAGAAATTAGTTCCAGCCCACCCTGTGATTCACAGGAGGAGAGTCGTGTACAAAGCACTGTTGTTCAGAATATTCCAGAGGCTGCCTCGGTTGGCTCAGCGGCTCAAATGCACCTTGAGCCGCTAGATACGCCTGATTATGGTTCTAAGGAAGAATTGCCAGAGAAAGCTGATAAGCCTGATTCTGATAGCCACGAATATACATCATATAACGATGATTTCACCTTGGCCATGGATATTGCTGTTAGACAACTCGGCAAGACAAATATTTCGGCTGCAAGTCGAGAGAGGTCTTCTAAAATATTGATCTTCTATCAGCTCTGCGACAGTAATTCAAATGTCTTGGCAAGAGTTCCGTATGCAATGATCACAGCAGGAAGAATGCAGACTTCCTCTCCCTCAAGTAAATCAACTGCATATAATCAATTTTCTCGAGAGCGCCAAGGTGATTCTCTGCTATTTAAAAAGGCAGTTGGCTTGGCTAGCACCCTTGGCTATAAAAGTCTCAGCGATGCCTCCTCTTCCCGCTCTGGAAGAAGTCTCTTCAATTTCATTATTAGGAATGACTCCGGCAAAGAGCTTGCCAAGGTGCCAATGGAGATGCTTCGCAATGAATGAGTTGACACATTGCGCAAGCGTTGCTCAGTATTAAGAATATCTTGTTTACAAAGCCTTTTGAGTTAAATAATGCTCATTTGGGGAGACCTGTAAAACACGACCCAGCCAAGCGAAGCCTGATATTGCCATAGGCAGGGCCGCGTCTGACGGGCGGCATGCCGTTTCTCCATTTGTAAGCAATTTGAATATGGTGAGGAACCAGGGCAAGGTTAAAAAGTTTCCAGGTGATATAAGGTTTCTGGTGCACGCAAGGTACTGATCGTGCGGTCGCGACCTACGACCTAAATGCACGAAAGTAAGTCGATGTCCTGCCTATATGCTGGCCGCCACGGTTAGCTGCCCCCAATAGGCACAGCATCAGATCCATGGATAAGCCTCCAGAACACGATGCAAAGCGCCAAGCATGGTGGCCAGATCAACGCTGGTCACAGCCTGGTGACGTTCGGGGGGTGAGGGATGCCCCATCCAGTTACCGAAGACCCGCACTTGGTGTAGGCAGCTGAGGATCCAGGGGCTCACCTCCCGCTGTTGGAGCATCTGCAGCCCGCGATATAGACCGCCCCTTCGCCAGCCCAGGTGGTGGCAAACAAGACGCTCCACCAGACGGCGGCTGTGCATGCCCAGCGCCACAGGGGTGACCTGATCTGCCGCCAGCAGATGACTGAGTTCGCTGAGATCCACTTCTGCTGCGAGTTTGGGGTGCAACCTGCCAAAACCCCTGAGTAGCCCCAGTAGACCTATGCGCAGGGCATCCAGATCGCCCAAGGGCACTACATCGCGGATGCCGGGGCTGCGCCCAAGTTCCAGGTCGATCCGTTGGGCCAGCTGTTCCAGCGGTTCACGTTGCCGGTCAAAGACGATCAGACGATTCAGCTCTGGTACGTGCCGAAAGCCATTACGGCAAGATGTCAGAAGGTCAGGAAACAAGCGCTCAGGAGCAATGGCCTGATTGCCTGCCGCCAGCAGTGGCGTGGCCACCACAGGGCAAAGTATCCCCTGGAGGGGCAACACAGCCAGGAGACTGAACAATTGCAGGAACGACGACCAGGCCTGTTCATGGCTGGCTGACTCCTCGTCAGGGCTTTCGATCACCGCGATCCGGCCAAATCGGCTTGCGCTAGCGACCGGCCAGCCCTTTGGGATGTCTGATTCGCCCAGTGGTGGCGTCACCCAGGCACCAATGCTGCTGGAGCTGAGATCAAGAGCACGGGGCAATTGGGCCGCACAGATTCCAAACTGCTGCGCCAGTCCATGGATCAAAGTGCCTGGGACTGGCTCGTAGCTGCCATGTCTGGCTGAGACAACCAAGAGATCGGTCTTGAGGCCGAGATCAAATAGTTCTCCGACCTGGAGCTCCAGGGTGCGCTCATCGGCACCAGGATCAACGTCAAACGCGTTAAGCAGCATCCACGGCCCCCATCGCCAACCATTCTCGCGGGGCGCGCATCAGTACAGTTGTATTTACTGGTTTGCTAATCCGAGCCAGCCTCTGGCGCCTAATGCTGGTCGAGCCTGGAATGAGGTGTAGCATAAGCTTACTTTTCAGCTTGCCAGAACCCTGAGCGGGATCCTTTGGCAGTAGCTGGGAATGTCCACTTGATCAGTGTCCTCGATCAGCCATGCGAAAATGAGCAGCTCTAGGACCGCCGGGCAGATTGATCTCGAAGATCTCTTCAACTGGCTGGAGCAGCAGCCTGAGGGTAGCGCCCCTCCGAGTGGTGTAACTCAGGAGGTCCTGTGACCCTTTCCGGAGGGTGAACAGGAGCAGTCAGAGGATGACTGCTTGGAAGCTGATTGCGCAGCCCCGT
>NZ_JAGQCQ010000202.1:0-6753 GCF_024346275.1 Cyanobium sp. BA20m-p-22 | reverse complement strand
ATTGCAGTGCTCGATGCCCTCAATCGCACCAGCGAGGCCCAGCAGCTGCGCTGGCAGTGGTTCAGCAAAAGCCTTTCCATTCCCCACCTGCGCGACTACCTAAAGCGTCTCGCTGCCTTTGAAGACGCAGAAGCGGAGGAGCGCGCCCTGCAGCAGGCAGAGGGCCATCCAGTCAGCTTGCTGGGCCTGAACTTTCTGGTGGAGTGGCCTGCTTTGGCAAGAGCCGCAAGCCATGTGCTCGCCCATGGGCAGGAGTGGGATGGGGATGCCTATGAAATCCACACGGTCGCAGCCGATCGCCTCAGCGCCAAATTCCCCCTGGCGGCGACGCTGCTGCTGCGGCCGATGGTCTTCTTCGCCCTATGGACTGGCAACGCCAGGCGCTATCGCCATGCGGCAGACCATCTGCGCAGCTGCGACCAATTGGCTTGCCGCATCGACGACTGGCAGGGCCATCGAGACCATGACGCCTTTGTGTTGCGCCTGGTCGAACTGTTTGGCACGGAATGGGGGTTCTGGAAATTGGTGGATCATTGATTTGGGTGATCATTGATTTGCTGGATCCCCTCGACGGCCTCGCCATGCCAGCCCCTGCCCTGCCCTATTTCGATCAGGTGCTGCGGCGACTTGCGGCTGGCGATGCCCAGCTTGAGCGCTGCTTCGGCAACCATGTGCACTGGGGATACTGGCAAGATCCCCACACCTGCGCCCAGCGTGCCCGGCAGGAATTCCCCCAGGCCGCCGAAGCCCTGACCCATTTGCTCCTGGATCAGGCCCATCTCCAGGCCGGCCAGAGCGTGCTGGATGTGGGTTGCGGCTTCGGCGGAACCATTGCCAGCCTCAACCAGAACTGGGATGGCCTTGCCCTTACGGGCCTCAATCTCGATGGCCGCCAGATCGAGCGGGCTCGCCAGCTTGTGCAGCCGCGAGCGGCAAACACGATTGACTGGATAGTGGCTGACGCCTGTGCCCTGCCCCTGGCCCCAGCCAGTGTGGACCTGGTGCTGGCGGTGGAGTGCATCTTTCACTTCCCAAGCCGTCAGGCCTTTTTGCAGGAAGTCCAGCGGGTGCTGCGGCCGGGGGGGCGCCTGGTGCTGAGTGATTTTGTGCCCTGCCGTCCGCTGGCAATCCTGCTGCGGGTGCTGCAGAGCCTGCGGGGGGCGCCGTTTAGCAATGGCACCTACGGACCGATCGATTGCCGCTGGGATCAACGCCGCTATGCCTCTCAAGCCAGGCTCCACGGCCTGGAGCTCCGCAACGATTCAGACATCACCGCCCACACCCTGCCCACCTATGCGGTGGTGCGGGAACTGTTTGATGCCATGGGTGCGGCTAGCGCGGTGCGCGATACGGCCCGGATCGAGCAGCTGAGCCGCTTGGGCTGGCTGCGCTACAGGATTCTCAGCTTCAGCAAGCCTATTGCTGCTGGTCGCTGACGCTGCGCCGGCGGCGGCAGCGTTCCGAGCAGTAGCGCACCTCCTGCCAGACGTCTTTCCACTTTTTGCGCCACTCAAAACGCCGCCCGCAGACGGCGCACAGCTTGCTGTCTCGATCGGCGTGGTGGGGCATGGCGGATTGGCTGGATCAAGCCGACTGCAACAGCTGCAACTGTTGCTCCAGGCGTTGCCTGAGGCTCGTCTGCACCAAATTGCAAAGTTGGGGCACCAGCGGATCTGCCACTGCGTAGGTGAGCCGCACCCCTTCCCGCTGGTTCCGCACCAGACCAGCACGCTGCAGCTGCCCCAGCTGGCGGCTGATATGGGACTGACTGAAGCCGGTGGCCTCGATCAGGGCTGCCACATCCATGGGCCCCTGGTGCTCCAACTGGCACAACAGTTGCAGCCTGGCCGGCTCACTCAGCAACCGGAAGAACTGGCTGAGCTCATCGAGAAGTTCAGGGGTGGGGGGGGAGCCAGGTGTGGTGTGGCCCATCAAAAACCCTTATGACGTTAAAAGCATTCTGCCTGGTCGGGGTTGGCTTCCGCCAGGCCAACAGGGCTCGCCTTTATACCCTTTATGCGCGTAAGCTCATAGCAGTAAGCAATCGGTTGCCATGCAGTCCGCCGCCCCGTCTCACTTTTGCTTGGCTGCCGCCGCGGGGGGCGGCCCGCTTCTGTTTCGCCAGCTGCTCGATGGCGAGACAGGCACCTTCACCTATCTGCTCGCCGATGTCGCCAGCCGGGCTGGGGTGCTGATTGATTCGGTCTTCGAGCGGCACGGCCGCGACCTCTCCTTGATCCGCGAGCTGGGTATCGAACTGGTGGCCTCGATCGACACCCATGCCCACGCCGACCACGTCACCGGCAGCTGGCTGATGCATGAGGCCACCGGCTGCGCCATCGCCCTGGCCGCCGCCGCCGGCGCCGTCAACGTCAGCCTGCCCCTGCACCACGGCGATCGGTTGAACTTCGGTTCCCGCCACCTGGAAGTGCGCAGTACGCCTGGCCACACCAACGGCTGCCTCACCTTCGTGCTGGACGATCTGTCAATGGCCTTCACCGGGGACGCCCTGTTGGTGCGGGGCTGTGGCCGCTGTGACTTCCAGCAGGGCGATGCCCACACGCTTTGGACATCGATCACCGAGCAGATCTACTCCCTGCCTGGGGCCTGCCTGCTCTACCCCGGTCACGACTACTCCGGCCGCAACATCACCTCAGTTGCCGAAGAGCTGGCCTTCAATCCCCGCCTAGGCGCTGCAGCCACCGAGCGCGATTTTGTCGGCTACATGCAGAACATGAAGCTTCCCCACCCCCACAGAATTGCCGAGGCCCTGCCAGGCAACATGCGCTCCGGCAAGCCCCGTTCAACCCAGGCGGCGGCCTCCTGGGCTCCGGTGGAGCTCAGTTATGCCGGCCTGCCCGAGCTCGATCCGGCCTGGGTGGTCGCCCATGGCGAGGAGGTCACCCTCCTGGATGTGCGCTCCGCCGAGGAATACCAGGGCCCCGATGGTCGGCTGGCCGGCAGCCTGCTGATCCCCCTGCCCGAGTTGGAGGGTCGCTCCGGCGAGATCCCCCTCGATCGCCCGCTGGTGCTGGTGTGCCATTCCGGCAGTCGTTCGGCCCTGGCCACCCAGCAACTGCTCAAGGCGGGCCACTTACGCGTGGCAAATTTACGCGGCGGGCTGAGTAAGTGGGCATCTGCCGGCTACCCGCTGGAGGGAGTAGCCGCAGCATGAAGGCCCCATCTGTGCCCATGACCTGGACCAAGGTGGCCAAGTGATCGTCTCGCTGGTGTTGCTGCTGGGTGCGGGTGGGGTCCTGATCGGTTTTCTGCTCGCCGTTCTCGGTGCCGGCGGCTCGATCCTGCTGATGCCCCTGTTGATCAGCGGCGCAGCCCTGTCGGTGCGGGAGGCCGTACCCCTTTCGTTGCTGGTGGTCACCCTGATGGCCCTGGGCAACCTGGGTCCCTACCTGCGGCGTGGCCAGGTGGCTGCCAAACCGGCCCTGATCCTCGGCTTGCCTGCCCTGGCCGGCAGCTGGATCGGCGGCAGTTTTGTCAAGGCAGGCCATCTGAGCGAACCGGTGCAGCTAGGGGTGTTCACCATTGCGGCGCTGCTGGCCGCCTGGCTGCTCACCCGGCCCGTCTCCATCCACAAACCAGTGGTGAAGCTCGGTGGCCTGTTTCTCGGCGGTCAGGGGGTACTGATTGGCCTGCTTACGGGTATTGCCGGCGTGGGCGGGGGCTTTGCGATCGTGCCTGCCCTGGTGCTCCTGGCTGGTCTGCCCATGCAGCTGGCCAGCGGCACCAGCCTGCTGCTGATCGCCCTCAACAGTCTTGTGGCCATGGCAGCCCTGGGCAGCTGGCCCGCCGCCGGCCTGCCGCTGCTGTTCCCCCTGTTGATCGGGGGCTTCATGGGTGCCCTGATAGGCCAGCGGCTGGCACCAAAACTTCCAGACCGCCTGCTGCGGCGGGGCTTTGCGGCGCTGCTGGTGGGATCGGCCCTGCTCACCGCCGGGGAATCCTTCCGCCGCCACTCAGGCCTTGCCAATCATGCCGCTCAGCAGGCAGAAGACACCGATCAGCAAGAACAGCCAAGGGCTGAAGCCCAGCACGAAGCCAAGCGCTACCCCGGCCAGGATCAGTAGCCAGGGGCAGCAGCGGGGCCAGGGGAGCAACAGGCCAGATCCCAGCCGGGGGGAATTAGCTCCTAGCGCCTTGGCTTGATTGGCTGGATCGGCTTTATCTAGCGGCAAGGAATTGACAGGCAAGCAATGGCAGGCGAGAAATTGAAGGGCGAGAAATCCTTCTTGGCCCATGGCGAGTCTGGCGCAGTTCTGGGCTTATCAGGAACCAAGTATCAGCCCAGCTCAAACAGCAGTAGGTCGGCTCCGCTGGATCCTGCCCTGAAGGCTTCCAGGGTTCCGGCGCCGAAGCCGAGACCATCGCCCCGCTGCAGCGCCTGGCCATCGGCCAGTCCCGAACCGTTGATCAGCTGAATCCAGCCCTGGCTGCCGGCAGCGATCGCCAGGCCCAGCTTGTCGCCAGCCTCCGGCTGGGCCCTCCATAGCCGCACCGGCCTGTGAATCGCCATGGCACCATCCGCCCTGAGCGGATCGAGCAGGGCAGTCCAGGCCTTGCCAATTGGGTAGGGCTTCTGCTCGTAGGCCGGGGCGATGCCAGTGCTGCTGGGCTCGATCCAGATCTGCAACAACCGGCAGGGAACGCTGCCCCCATTTACTTCGCTGTGCCTCACCCCGCTGCCGGCGCTCATGCACTGCACCTCACCGGCCCGCAGCACCTCGGCATGGCCCAGCGAGTCGCGATGGTGGAGTTGGCCTTCCACCAGCACGGTGATGATCTCCATGTCGCTGTGGGGATGCATCCCAAAGCCGCGCCCGGCGGCAATGGTGTCGTCGTTGATCACCCGCAGGGGCCCAAACCCCAGCCAGGCCGGGTCGTAGTGGCTTGAGAAAGAAAAGGAGTGCCAGCTGTCGAGCCAATCGAGCTGGCTGTGGAAACGCTCGGCGGCGGGCCGGAACACCCGGCCGCTCATGGCATTGGGGGCAAGTGATTTGCTCATGCTGAACCTCCAATTGGCTGGCCCTTGTCAATCGGTGCTGCCACCAACAGCAGTAGCCGATTGCCCTCCGGGTCCAGCAACCAGGCCTCAGCGCCAAAGGGCTCCAGTCGCGCTGGCGCCAGCAGGGTGGCGCCCAAGCCCAGGCTTGAAGCAATCCAGGCTTCGAGGCTTGCCAGTGGCCCGGTGCCATCGCATTCGCGTTTTAGACCGAGGGCCAACCTCCCCTGCTGGCGGGGTTGGGGCCGATTTCGGCCTGGGGCGTAGAGCTCAAGCCAACCGCCCGCAGGCCAGGCCACCAGCCAGTGGTTCCCAGCTAGCCCAGGCCGCGGCTCCACTGCCAGCAGGGCGCCATAGAACCGGGCCAGGCTCTCCGGGGCATCTGCTGCCAGCACGATCGAGCTGCCCATTGCCACCTGTGCCACCAACCCCCCACAGGCCACACCCATTTTGGCCCGGCGCCCAGGCGAGGGGAGCGCTCACGCGCCCTTCACAATCTGTTATGCTTTGCGAAACAAACCGCAACACCCATGGCTGAAACTACTCCCCGCTTCGGTTTCGTCGCCTTCGCTGAAACCTGGAATGGCCGCCTCGCCATGCTCGGCTTTGTGATCGGGCTTGGCACTGAGCTGCTGACCGGCCAAGGCATCCTTAGCCAAATCGGCCTCGGTTGATCCATGGGCACCGACTACACCCTTGCCATTTCGGCCGTGATTGGTCTTGTCGTGCTGCTAACCGGCATGACTGCCTACGTCTTCAGTCGTCCAACTGACCTCTCCTCACCGAGCAACCGATAACCGGCTCCCCTTAGTTCATGACGGGTAATCTTCAAGCAATCGGCTTTTTGATTACCTGGGTGCTCGGCTGGGGAATCCTTGGTTCCTTGATTGATGCTGGTTTTATCAGAGCTGGCCTCTACACCCTTGAGGATGGCCAGCTCAGAACCGCCACCACTTTTGTGGTTTGGACAATCCTTTGGGGTGCAGGAGGCCTACGCCTTTTCCAGCTCTGGATCAAAGCCGACAAGCCCAGTTGACCCAGCTGGCTTCCTGAGCGCTCGAAGATGGGTCGGGCTTAGATCCCACCAGTTCGGGTTGTTGGCAAACTTCGATTGAGTGCCTCAAAACCGAGTATTGCTGCACCATCGCAGCGTATTGAGGTGAGTGGTGGTACTTCTGCTCCAGTTGGCGGTAGTGCCTGTCCGCCGGTTGGCAGTCTTGCTGTTCACCAATTACCAAGCCTTGCTCAGGCTTGTCCAGCCGATGGCTGTTGAAGGGTCTCTTAGGCATGGTGGGATCTCACAAGGAGGCAATCGCCCCACTGACCCGCACTCTCCCTAGGTGCAGGCTGTTTTGCAGCAACTGTCAGCGACAGCGGACGAAACTCCCCCCAGGCCTCAGCCCAATCCCGGGTTTTAATGGTCCGCTCTGGTGGAGTTCACCTTTTGAAGCGGCAATCAAAGCGGATTTCACGCTGGCTGGGTTACAGCGTTGCGACTTGTGCCGGCGCCATTCTCAACTTGATAGCGGCAGACCCTGCCCTGGCGGATTTAGTGCAGTGGAAAACCAATGGCCATTACTACGAGGTGGTTGTGGCTCCAGAGGGGATCACCTGGATAGAGGCGCGGCTAGCTGCCCAAGCCAGGGGCGGTTACCTGGCCCCCCTCACCTCCTGGCCTGAAAACCTGTTTGTGTGGTCATTAATTTCCGGCAGGCCAAACTTCTGGACGACTTCGA
>NZ_JAGQCQ010000201.1:0-6775 GCF_024346275.1 Cyanobium sp. BA20m-p-22 | reverse complement strand
TGAGGAGATCAAGCGCCGCACCAGGGTCGTCGGCATCTTCCCCAACGACTCCGCCATCACTCGCCTGGTAGGGGCGGTGCTGCTGGAGCAGCACGAGCACTGGCAGCTGGAGGGCCGCCGCATGTTCTCCGCCGAGAGCATGGCGACCATCCCCGAACTGGGCGACAGCCCTACCCTGCAGGTCGCCGGCGCCTGAGAGCAGCAGGACGCAGGCCCCAGGGGATCGAGGCTGCAGCGCCCCACAGGACGCAGCGGCCTTGATCGCCGCCCGGGGGCCGGGGCAACAACCTGTGGCTGGTGCCAGCTACTCCAGATCACAACACATCCGCGATCGGGCGAAAGACTTGACAAGTCAATCGCCCTGACTCAACGTGGAAAAGCGAGGTGCATTTGCGCCTCCGGAATGACAGCCCGTCATTCCACCCTGTTCACCCTCTGATCAGGGTATTCGGGCCTCAGGTTTTACACCACGCAAAGGGACGCGGCCGGATCACCGCAAATTACTAATTCCCCGTTGCAGCTGGTGTCACCTGGGTGAACTCGAGAGTGCATGAATAGCGGGTGTAACCCCTCACATTTATTTCCTGGCAACGTCTTGCGGTAACGACCGCACCTGCGGGCATCTGCTCCTGGGCCCTATCAATGGCGTTGTTTTTGTCCCAGATCGAGGATGCGGTGATGCTGCCTGCTTGTGCGGCTGGGATAAGGAGAGGCAGGGCGGCAACTATGGCCGCTGCGCCAATCAATACCTTGGGATGAATGCCTGGAACCGTTCGAGTAGCCATTGGGGGTAACTGATGAATTCAGGAAGATAGCAAATTCTCACCACGCTCAGAATCACTTTGGCGCGCGCTGGATGGTAGCTCAGGTGCTATTTCTCATGCTAGCGGCCTATGGAGTGAACTGTTTCACCTTTTAAAACGGTGACTTAGATCGCGATGAAGGTTTGTTCTTTGAGTGACAAGGCAAAATCCTCGGCCGCTGCATTGACGGTTCCCCAAGATGGCAGGCTACGCATGGTATTCATCCAGCGCGAGACGTTTGGAAAATTTGGATATTCGCAGCGAATGAGATCGCCAAGTGAAATGATTTCAGCGCCCTGATAATCCGCCAGCGTAATGGTGTCGCCACACAGGTAATTATTGTGCGGGCCAATCAGACGCTCGTCAAGAATCTTAAACCAATGCAGAGCCTTCTGCATTCCCCACGAAATAGCACCAGCCTGTTGCGCATCATTGGCACGCTTGTGATGGGGGTAAAGCTGCGGATAGATAAAACCATAGCCAAAGTCCTTGTAAAAATTGGCATTAAACCAATCCATCATCTCGTTGACCTGCGCACGCGCCTGCAGGTCTGTTGGATAGGCTGCGGATCCACATTTCTCGGCAATATATTTGGCGATAGCCGAGGATTCGGTGAGAAAAAAATCACCGTCCTCGAGGACTGGTACCAATTGATTCGGGTTCAACTTCTCGAAGTCGGGATGCTTTTGCGCCCCTGTAAACAAGTCGACCAACTGGTATTCGAGCTCAATGCCTTGGTCCCGAACAAATAATTCAACAATTCGGCTGGTCGTCGAAGCGGGGTGGTAGTGAAGCTTCATGCTGCGTTCCCTTTTGTGAAGGCGCGTTGGTGAATTGTTTCGCCAGGCCCTGGCGAGGGTCCCCAGCATGCACGGTCAGGCACCAAGGTACCGAAGGAAGTGCGCTCCGGCGTCTCTGGTTGTGGCTCGGCGCGGCCGAGAGGTAGATCACGCCGAGGGCGTGCTTGAGGCCTGGACGGTCCCCTCCGCATTTGGTGGGGCGATCGCCTGCAATTCCCCCGGCGCCGAACGCATCGCCCTGACGGCTCCTGAGGGCCTCTCGAGTCATGAGGCGTTCGCTAGCACCCTGGCGCACGAGCAGATCCACCCCAACGCCAGCTCGTAAACTCAGTATTGCCACCAAAGTAGTGCCATAGGCAGCGCGGCCTATGCGAGGGAGGAGCTGGTTGCCTAGCGTGGCCCGGTGATCCTGTGATATCCCCTGCAGATCGGCTCC
The DNA here is from genome assembly GCF_024346275.1 of Cyanobium sp. BA20m-p-22. Taxonomy (NCBI): domain Bacteria; kingdom Bacillati; phylum Cyanobacteriota; class Cyanophyceae; order Synechococcales; family Prochlorococcaceae; genus Cyanobium; species Cyanobium sp. BA20m-p-22. The sequence continues at coordinate 4,736 of NZ_JAGQCQ010000201.1, read as the reverse complement.
GATTTCCAGACCCACGCAGCCTCTCTCGCCCACTGGGCCGAACACTTGAGGGCAGCGCCCGCGGACCTCACTCAGGTGCTCTCGTAGTCAAGGCAGGCGGCCAATCTGATCACATCAGAGGCCCTGGTGCCTCAGCCCAGCAGATCCGTTGCAAACCGGTGGGTATGTGTAGACACTGCCCCACCTCTTGCCTCTTTCTCCCCGAGGGAGGCACGCCCCACCGATGATGGTATTTTTTTATTCGAACCCCCGGACTACGGCAGGTTACACCTACCCATGAGACATCAATCTACCTCGAGCTGATTTTGCTAGAGACATCATCATACCGCCCATAGCGCATTCTATAAAAAGAATAGATTGGACTCAAATTTAATAAAAGCACCCCTAGAGTTAATATGATTGCAAGGAGCCAACCGCCGTCCCTAATCCATAGGCTAATGACTAATTTCCTAACCAAGTCATCAATTCACCGTCTTCTTGAGAGTTGAATTAGCTTACATTTTCGTTGTTCGAGCCAGACAATGCTGTCAGTTCATAACCATGGTCACCCACGCTCACCACAGGCGCCTTTGCTTGGCCGGCGGCAAGCGGCCACTCCGCCACAGCCACCGCCATAACACCAAAAGCTGATTTAGTTAGCGATGTTCACAGAGGCAAGCTTAGATTATCGCCCGCTACAGAAATCGTCGGCTGATTTGCGGTGATTATGCCAGCCAATATATCCCGAACAGGATTTGAAGAGTTGCACAATAATGACTTATCTGAACTATGTAGTTAATGCTTAGTCACCACACCCGGAAATCGCTTCCGCCCGGCCACAAGCTGTACCTATAGCGGTGGTCTGTCATCAGCAGGCGCCGGCAGCTGTCCGCAAGGTGATCAGGATGGGTGGGGTTTAGATCAATGCGCTTGCCACACACACTGTCGGGCATGTCGTGATATGACGACTGAGAGAGTTTGGATCTGATAGATTTCAGCCTGCAGGGGCTGGCTCAGCTGCAGGCGCTGTCGCGGGACAGAATGCCTTGGGACAAGGTATGATCATATAAATACTCATACCCTCCTATGGCCCCAGCCCTCTCTGAGCGCGTCACTGTGACCATGCCGGCGGAGCTGGTGGCGGGGATTGATCGGGTGGAGCGCAATAGAAGCCGCTTCATTGCAGAAGCTGTGCGTCATGAGCTCAAGCGCAGACAACGGCAGGAGTTGCTGCGCTCGCTGGAGGATCCCCATCCCGACAGCCTCACCACTGCCGAATTAGGTCTGGAGAACTGGAGCCAGGGGCTACCGGCGGGTGATCTCAACCTGCTCGACCCCAGTGCCGGTGTGCCGGTGCAGTGGAGTGGGGAGCAGGGCTGGCAGGAGCCGGACGCATGAGCCTGGCTAGGGGCACGGTGGTGCTGGTGGATCTTGAGCCCACCCAGGGTCATGAGCAGCAGGGCACCAGGCCCTGTGTTGTGGTGAGCGATGAGGATGTGAATAGCAATCAGCGCTTCCCCTTGATTGCGGTGGTTCCCGTGACGGGCACCCCCGCCCAGGGTGCCCTCTACCCAGATCTCGCACCAGGAGCCAGCGGGCTCACTAAGCCATCTACAGCTCTGGTGGACCAGGTGCGCTCGATCGACAAGCAGCGCATCCGCCGGCGTTATGGCCAAGTGTCGGCGGCGGAACTGGTGGCAATTAACAGAGGCCTCTGCCTATATCTGGGGCTGGACCCAGAGATGTGAGTCACAGGCCTAGAAGTCCGGCTTAGGCTCTGGCGTGTCTAATCAGCCAAGGCCCGCGAGGAGCTTTGATCGAGCACATTCCCACAGAGCAAAGCTCTGGATGAGAAGGCGCGGACGCTCAGCGCTGCCGTGAGTTGGACGCTTGTGCGGGGCCGGGATAACGAATTGGCTCCACATGTCCCATCCAGTCGATCGCGGAACTGTGCAGGTCGTAATAGCCAGCCACCACCGCCAAGTGACCTGCACGCACCCGATCGGTCAGCAGCACACTGGAGTGCACCAGATTGGCAGCGGCGCTGAGGGTGTGGCGCCGGCAGGATTCTTCCAGGGTGAGGTGCTCGCCATACTGCAACAGCTCCATGCGCAGCTGGCCCACCACCTGGGAAAGGCTGGGCGTGAGCAGCAATTGAGGGTTAAGGGCGGCAGACACGGCGCCACAGGCCTCATGCCCCAGCACCACAACCAGCGACACATCAAGATGGCCCACCGCATATTCGAGGGAGGCGATCGCTGCAGTGGTACTCATCGTGCCGGCATTGCGCACCACGAAAAGGTCGCCGAAACCTGAGTCAAAGAGCAGCTCCACCGGAACCCGCGAATCGGCGCAGCCGAGCACCGCCGCCAGGGGATGCTGGCCTTCCACCACAGCCCGCATGCGTTCTCTGGTGGTGTGAGGATGTATGGAGTGGCCATCTAGAAAACGTTCGTGGCCCTCCTTTAGCCAGCGCAGCACGGCGGCTGGTCGGACCAGGGGGGATGGGTCTTGATCCGGGAGCTGGTTTGGTTCAGAGGGAGCGCTTGATTCGGCCATGGAGAGCAACAAAACCAAGTGGCACTTTGAATTCCTTCTAAATCGCACCCCCACAGTCTGCGCAGATGTTCAATACGAACAGCTCGTGTCAACTGACATGGGAAGCGCCAGCAGCTTCTGGGGCTCCCAACATATGTTATCCATCCTGAGCCCATCAGCACATGGGCCTGAACCCGAGGGGCATGTAGGTCAGACAGTCGGTTGGGTTCCCCTTGCGCTCGTGTCCTCTTCGATTCGGTAATATTCCCGATCGTCCGAGCAGCAGAGATCGGCGTAGTAGCGTTCGAGTTCCTGATGGGCCTCGTTGTAGCTGGCATATAGCCGCTTGGTGATGGAATCGCTGACGCCGTCATCGCGTCGTATCCGGTACTGGGTCATGGTTTAGTAGTAACGGCTGGGGGATTTCCCCGGCTGATCGATATGCCGCATCCGCACACCCGAACACGTGAATTGATTCATATTTGTAGTGAAGGTTGCTTCTAATTATTCCATCAGGCCCCTGTCACGGCGTGCAGGGTCCGTTGGCACTGATCACTACCTCGTCACCCAGCATCACGGCCGAGAGTAGGGCCTGGAGTGCGGGCTCGGCTACGTTCACGCAGCCACCGGTCACCTTTTGGTCGATGCGTTTGTCGTTGTTGCTGCCGTGGATGGCGAAGCTGTACCAGCGGAATTTGCCTTCGTAGGTGTTGAAGGCGAACGGCTGCTTGACGCTGCCCACCGGCGCCAAGCTCACGTAGCCGCTGCCGTATTCCCGAGTTTCACCATCGCCGTCAAAGTCGATGGCGTTCATGTTGCGGAAAAGAGTCTGGCGCAGTTCAGCTTCGCTCTTACCTGATTGGGCGACCAGCTCCGGCTCCATCTCGAAGCGATCGTGGCTGAAGATCCCATTTACCCGGAAGCGCCCCAGCGGCGTGTAGCCCTCCTCGAAGCGGCTGCCGGCGCAGGTGATGCCGTTGCGGCCGAAACCCACCTTGAAGACTTTGCGTTCCTGGCCGCGGGTAAGTATTCCATAACTCCTCGACGGCGCCTTCTGGTCGAGCTCAATCCGGATCGGTCCCGTTACAGCCGATGGGGCCTCACGGGAGGGGTTGCCGCCGCAGCCCACCAGAGCCAGGCAGAACCCCGCAAGGGCCAGCGAAGGGAGACGGTGCATGGCGGGCGGCAAGCTCACACCCCATGTTGCCGCGCCCCCAGGGTCTACCAGCCGTTGATCGCCTGACGGCGCAGCTGGCTCACCACCCCATCTCGTTTCAGCCTGCCGAGGGCCACGTTGATCCTGCTGACACTTGCGTCGTTCAGCGTGGGGGCCAAGGCAAAAGCCTGGCTCTGGGGATTGAGATCGCGTAGGGCCAGGCCGTAGCGCTTGTCGGAGAGCTGCTGCAGCAGGAAGTCAAGTTGGATGTCATCGGCCATAACCGCATCCACTGCGCCAGCTGCCAGCAGGGAATCGGCATCCGGTACCCGCATCAGCTTGCGTAATTGGATCGGCGGCCGCAGGCCGCTGCCGTTGAGGCCTCGCAGCAGTTCTTCGCTGACACTGCCTGGACGCACGCCCACCCGTTGGCCCGCCAGATCGTTGAGGCTGCGCACAGAGCGGCTGGCGAGGTCCTGATTGCCACGCACCACGTTGATTGTCACGTAGCTCACCAGCAGGGACGCGCTGACGATCCGCACCAGGTAGGCCAGAAACACCAGGGAGTGGCCGCGGGCTGTCACCACCACCGTGTTGGTGCCTGGCCCGGTTGCCAGCACCTGGAAGATCAGGGCAAAGCCGCGGCGGCGACCCACTTCCCAGGCAGCCGGTTTGCTGCCGGAGCGCTCCACCCGCCATACCGCCACGCTCAGCAGGCCGATCAGGCCCACATAGGCCAGTAGCAGGCGAATCAGGTCGGGGCCCAGCAGCGACTGCAGCAGCGATACTCCCAGATCCAGCCGGGTGCGCAGGGTCATCACTCCCAGACCAGTCTCCTGGAACGGCAGGGAGAAACGGTTGCTCCCCAGCCGTTCCGGTGAGACGGTGATGCAGCCAATGGCCACATCCAGTTCACCGCGGCGGGTGGCCTCTAGGAGGCTGGCGGTGCTCTCCCGTGGCACCAGCACGTAGGGCAGCCGCTCCTGGTCGGCAATGCGTTGCCACAGCTCCACGGCCATCCCACTCCAGCTGCCCTGTTTGCGGAACGAGCAGGGCTGGGAGC
>NZ_JAGQCQ010000200.1:0-6814 GCF_024346275.1 Cyanobium sp. BA20m-p-22 | reverse complement strand
GCTCCGAAGACGCCTGTCGAAGGCGGACCTGGCTTCCCACCACAAGCCGTGCAGTTTTCATACCAGGATTGAGACGTAGCAGCTCTTGCAGGGTTAAGCCGTAGTGCTGAGCAATCTTTACGACCGTGTCGCCGAAATGGACAGTAGTTACAAGCTCACTACTGAGTTTCAGACCGGAGATATTAGTTGAATAGAAAGAAAATGCACTAACTCCAGCTAAAGTAGTTTTTGCTTTATTGACTTTGCTTGCTTGGACCGGGAACAGGCTGGCTACAGCGGCAATTGCGGCGTTCATTTCTTCTTCGCCTGCAAAAGCTTTATCGATCTGAGTTAGCGCGCCACTCTTATCCACAAGATAAAGCGCAACCTGATCCTGTACCACTGGTGCAACGGATTCATTTTGTATGTTGCGCTTGGAGCCCCAAAGATCGAGAAGAGCTTGCTCGTATGCTTTTGTGTTAATTTGATATGCGCCAATGGCTTCTGCCTGGGCTATGCCCTGCGCAAGGTAGCCAGAATCATTGCCTTCATCCCAAGTCAATACCAAATATCGAATTAGGTTTAGGAATGCTCTTCGTTCGGCAGTTATTGCGTATACTCTTGAGAGTTGACTCGAACGCCTTGGGTCTATTTTCGCCTTCGCTTCCCGTGTAGAATTGGTCGGTACTTGTCTGGCTCCCAGGCGATCAAGAGCTTCTAATTGGCAGCGCAGTGATCCCACTGGTGAACATGTCAAGGATTCGGCTTGAGCCGATGATGTGATGAGTAAAATGGATGTAATGAGTGAGTAATCCATTTTACAAAAATCTAGTTCATTGAAAATAGCTAAATCTTGCCGTGGTGGCTATTGCTGCCAGGAGGCACCAGTCATTACCTGAGCAACAATTATATCTAGCAGCTTAGCCCAAGGAACCATGACCACAGGGCTGCCAAAGAGCTGTTCCCAGACTGTCGGGTCACGCTAGTGCTCAAGGAAGGAGAACCCGGCACTTGACCCGCCAGGCAATCACCGCAGGGCTTTGTCAGCAGAGCACCTAGCAGGCATAGGCGTATCGGTTACAGCTTCTCACCCAGAAGGCGCCGCAGATGTCGATCTGGTAGACCCGCCGAGGCAATCAATCCCAGCGGACCAGTCAGTATTCCTATCCCGAGCCAGACCCAATACGCATGGCTTTTCTGGTGAGCGACCATGCCGGTCAGCATGCCGCATACCAAAGGTAGAAACAACAAAAGAAAGGTGGTTAGCAATTCTGTTTGCATGAGAAGGGCAAGTGCTTTTGCTTATCAGTCCTAGCGCCTAGGCGTGCAGCTGCAAGCAGAGTTACGCTATTGTGACTATGCCGACTGCAATCGTCGTGGCGAAGCTGGATTTAGCAGACCGTTGATGAAGACTGCTAAGACTGGCCCACCATGATAGCCGCTCGCATCAAGGACACCACAGTGGACAAGGGCCGTGACTGAGGCTAATGCAAGTGCTGCAGAGGCAATAGATATGAGTGATCACTGCAGTCTATCCCTATGGCCCCCGACTTAAGATCGACTAGCAGAGGGTGTGACGAAAGAGTTAAACAAGGATTACGAGAAGTGGCTTTCCGATGCCATCCAACAGCATTGGAAGAGTGGCATTTAAATACTTGACTATCTGCATCCCAAAGCTTTAAAAGATTGGCCTTTGCTCCAGGACCATGAAACATAATCAAGCCTGCATCGGCGTGGTCCAAGATTATCAGAATAACTAACATATCCACCATCGCATCGATAGCTTGGAGGCATGGCATTTGAATTGTCGGCCGGATATGAGTAACAACTGTATAGGTCGTAGAAATATGTTCTTAGCGAGGGATCCTCCCAGATTCTTGGCTTACTGTTTAAAAAACGTGCAAATGCAGAAGGGTTTCTCTTGAATGGCCCAACTAATCCAATTGTACTTACTCCACTACCGGTACTTCGATATTCAGGCAGTTCGGGCCAGCTGATACCGCCACTAGTGGTTGGCTTGAGCCCCAGCACCATGCGGGTGCGGCCGGATGAAGCCTGCGCAAGCCGTACTTGGGAACCGACGACAAGGCGTGCGGTTTCGAGGCCAGGATTGAGACGCAGCAGTTCCTGCAGGGTCAATCCATAGCGCTGAGCAATCTTTACGACCGTGTCCCCAAAGCGCACAACAGCACGTTCCTCCACAGGAGCAAAGGACTGAAGAGGAGGTGTGCGACGCAGATCGCTGGTATCGATCGCTGCAAGCTGCTTTATCTGCCTCAATTGCTGACTGGGAACAACAAGCCAATCACCTGGACGAAAATGGTGGTCTTCGTTGACGTCGTTGAGCTTGGCGATGAGATCTTTATCAAGTCTGAGGCTGCTGGATAGCTCTTCAACGCTGATGGGGTGACGCACCTTGACCCATATCTTGTCGATGCTGGGGGCAGGTAGGGCAGCGATCAAAGAATCAACAGAAGCCTGCTCGATATCGGCGGGCTCAAGAGCTACAACCACGGCCGGCAGCTCAACGCCCAGCAGGGGTGGCGGGATATTGGTCATCATTGCGAGCAAAGCCGACCTGACAAAAAGTGCAGCGGCTTGCATGGCTGATCAATATGCAACCTTGATCGTGCAGCATGGCAGCTCAAGTACCGCTCTGACGGCATTGGCCTCATTGTTCGACGTAATCGCTGACCTGCCTGAAGGAATCAGGGTGATGCCAGACTTCGCTGTTGACCAGTACGAGGCCCTCAAGGCTGGTAGAGAAATTTTGCCTGGCCATCGGGTCACGCTGGTGCTCAAGGAAGGCGAACCGGGTACTTGACCCGCCAAGCAATCGCCGCAGAGCTTGTCGTAACAGCTATTGCGCTGCTGGTGCTCAGAGCGACGGCTGTCTGATGCCCTCCGCCTGATACTCCATCCTATATGTGAGCGAAATCTCTTTACTCGTTGAGCCCACACGCCAGGTTGATGTGAAGGTCTGAGTTCGCCTGTCGCTGGTGCATATGTCGACGAGATTGAGCTTTCTATCGCCACCACCGCCAACTTCGTATACGATGCCGAGCTGAAACTTTTCACCATTCTTGTCTCTTAATTCGTAGCGAGTTTCAGATACTGGGAGAGCTGTAGCGCACTTTCTCCTAGACATTGACCCAATAAAGCCGCTAGGATCGTACTTACGGCTGATGCCTGCGCTCTCTTCATAAGTGCAGTTTCTATAAGACTGCTCTGAGACAATGGTCAAGGGGCCGCAGACTTGTTTGGAGTAATTTACGCTTCCAACTCGGGCTGATGGGCTATTTTGAAAAACCTCTGGTCTACAGTTGTAGCGGTCGCCGTCGCTTGTTGTGAGGTACTCCTCAATTATCTTTCCTTTGGAAGACCACTTAGCGGTTACGGAAGATGAGCCATGAGGTGTGAAGCACTCAGGATTGGCACCGGCGAAAGCGGAAGAGGCCATTAGGACACCAGCAGCGATCAGCAGACGGCGCATGGCTTGGCTTTCAGAAGGCCGAATTATCCCGCAGCGCCGCTTGACATAACAAGGATTGCGACTGTTTAGTTGCCTAGCCGGCTAGGCATTATCGCCGCTTGCAGTGACGTGATCGCTGTCGGCGGCTTTTGGCTGCTTGAATCCGCTGGGTTGGCGGCGCCATTGCGGTTTGGGTTGACACCGGCCTCACCCGATCTCTGGCCAGGCAGCACCCCGCCAGCCCTCGCTTACCAGTGCCTGTACCCGCTGCTGTACTGCCTTCAGGCCATTTGCCCTAGATGAACTTTTGGCGCCTACTGCTGGCTCTTGAGGCCCTCCCAGCGGCCGGCTGCCACCACCTCACCGTCAGGCTGACGCTTCGATCGAGGTTTGCAAGCCATCCTTCTGACTGGATCGGCCTTTTGACTGGATATCGCCGGCGTCTCGCTATTGAGAATCGACTATCTGTCCAGACCTGATGGCTATGGCCGTGAATTGGAACAGCCACAACCCTTGCGGCTAAGAGCTCTAGCTAGCTGGCGAATCTGATGTTGACGCAGGTGCTCAACCTGCCCGCCATTGCTGAACATCCGTCCCAGCAACTGCACTTTCCAGACACCTGCAGCATTGAGCCTGATTGGCGGCATCCAGGTCAGTTGCACTAGCGCTTGGTCTGCAACTGAAATTTCTCATCATCACGGAGGGCCAAGACTTCCATGGCAGCGGTATCGCCATGTGGACGACTCGCACTGTGGAGATCTACTCGAACAGTTCAGCTGATGCCTCGGCAACAGGGAGTGGCAGCGCCGCGATGGGCTGCCGCTCCCACTGACAGCCGAGACGGGTCATGGCCACAACCGCAACGCACAACAGCTCCAGGACAACTGACGAGAGCAGCGAGCTGCTTGAGCAGCACCACCAGGAGACTGCTGAACTAGAGAGCAACACCACTGCTGACTATCCACCCGCTGAGCGCCAAGTCGGCATCGCTCTGGCTGATGCAGACGAGCCCAGCACAAGCGAGATCCAGCCCAGTAACGGCCTCGGCGATGCCCTCAAGGCCGAGCGCAGGCGCAGCAACAATCTTGAAAAAGAGCTGAGGGGACTACGGCAGCAGCTGACCCGCTTCTCGGAGATCAATCCCGAGGAATACGCCCGCCTGCAGCAAGCCGAACGCCAGAAGCAACTGCTCGAGCAGCAGGTGGAACTGCGCGAACGTCAGATGGAAGAGGCTTCCGCCCGCAAGGTGGCAGCCGTTGCAGCGGAACGCGACGCGGCCCATGAGCGCGTACAGGAGTTGCGCAAGGAGCGGCTGCTGGAGCGCGCTTTCTCAGAAGCAGAAGGCCGCACCGGCGGCGATGGGCGCGGCACCTTTTTTCAGGTGTTCAAGGGCCAGCTTGGCGAGAGCTTTCGGCTCACCACCAGCAAGGACAGCGTCGATGTGCTGGAACCGCTGGACAGTCAGGGACAGCCCCTGCTGGGCGATGACGGCCGGCCGCTGAGCACTGCTGACTTCCTCGATCAGCTGCGCATCCACCCCGTCTACGGCTTCCTGTTTCAACAGCGCGGTGCCATGACCGGCAGCCCAGGGCTGGGTGTAGCACCTGCGGCGGCTGGTGGCTTTGGCGAGGTGCTCAACCCCCAGGCAATGAGTGCCAGTGAGCTTTACCGCGCTGGCTTTGTCACCAACGGCCGCAGCCCACGTCGCTGAGCACAGCTGTTCAGCAAATGGCCAGCCGCTACTACCTGGTGTTCTGGAGCCGCCGCTCGACAGCCACCGTGGTGCCGGCTGCCACAGCTGCCCAGGCCCGTACTAGAGCCCGTGCCCGCCATAAAGCGGGCTACGGCACCCTGCTCTCAGCCCGCCAGGCAAATGCGGCCGACAGTCGCCTGATCCGCAAAGGGGCCTGGGTGCGTCGCCGCAAGGACGGCAGCAGCCCCCAGTTCGGCACTGCTGCTGCACGAACAGCGGGCAGACGCCAGCGCAGCCGTTACCGACACTGGCTGTGACGCCAGGACTCAACCCCTGTGCCACGACCCTGCACGCCCTACGGCTACTGCATCTTTACGGCGGTGAGCACCGGCAGCATCCTGCTGATTGTTTGGCTGGTGCTGCGGCCCAGGCCGTGAAACCAGAAGACCGCTCGCGCTCATGATGGCGGCCCCACCCTTGAAATTGCCGCTCCCCCCAACAGCGCCAGCAGCAGGTTGAGGGTGGAATCAAAGCCTCCCTGCAGCTGCTCCAACGTGCCGGGGCACACCTGGCCGACGGCACGGCCAGCCATAGATCGTTGGCCGCAGATTCCGGCAGCCAGCCCGTAAACCAGCAGCTGGGCGGAGATCACCACCGCCAGAGTCTTAAAAACAAAGCGCTCACGATCAAACGGTGGCCGGGGTGGCGGGAGTGGTGTCAGCGGCTGCGGTGCTTCTGCCATGGCCTGCTGCTCAGGGATGGCAGGTGAGTAGCCAGCCAGTGCCATTGCCATCGGCCTCCCAACGGGGCTGCCAGTTCTTCCAGCTGTAGTGCTGGCCTGCGCCGTTGGTGTTGGCGGTGTAACCACCAGCGACTAGATCAGCTTCTCCATTGGGGTCGTTGTGAATGGCGACCGCCTCGGTGAAACCGATCACCACACTCCAATGGCCGCCACCTGATGGCGCAGATACAGAACCGTGATGCAGCCAGCCCACGGCTACTGGCCGCCCCAGGTTGATCTGCTGCTCCAAAGCTGCTCGATCTCCATTGGTCGCGAAGTTCGCTGTCAGCCCCAGTGAGCGCAGCGCTGAGAGCTGGGCCTCTGCACTTGTGCTGTCGCCGTACTTGGCTCGGATGGCGTTGTATTCGTCGTCCGAGCTGACCTTGCCCCAATAGCGGGCGAGCATGGCGCAGCTACTGGAGAAGCACTCGCGGTAGCCGGTACCGGAGGCGTTGTCGTTCTGGTTCTCCCAGGCCACTGGCAAGGGATTGGCATGGGCTGAGACCTCTGGAGCCGGGGGTGCCGATGAGAAGGTCTGCCGCCAGGGTGCGGCCTCGGTGAGGATCGCTAGGTCGGCAGCAATGACGGCGAGCCGCAACTGCTCGATGCCCTCGAGTTGCTGGGGCTCTGCCTTCCAGGCATTCCAGAACTGCTGCCAGCGTTCAGCTGTGAACGGTGCCTGGGCAGCAGGAGAGGTTGTGGTCATGGCAGTAGGGCAATCCTTTGCTGTTGCCGCACCTCCACTTCACGTCTTTCAGCTCAGACTGTGGAGCAGGTCGGACAGGTCGGTTGATGTGCCTCGCTCCTGAGAGCCACGAGCTCTACTGCCAGCTGACGCGCAATCTCGACGACGAGAAGCTGCTGGCGCTCGATGCCCACTACAGGGAGA
>NZ_JAGQCQ010000020.1:0-22300 GCF_024346275.1 Cyanobium sp. BA20m-p-22 | reverse complement strand
GCGGAAGCGCACCTCCATGGCAAGGGGAAAAGGCGAGAAAACTGCCCCCATCAAACACGCCCGCCGGCATGCTGGGTCGATGCTTGAACTGCGCAACCTCTGCTATCAGGCGGCCACCGCGGCCCAGCCAGTGTTGCGCGGGGTCAGCCTGCAGCTGGCGGTGGGACAGCCAGCCCTGGTGGCCGGCGGCAGTGGCAGTGGCAAGACCACCCTGCTCGAACTGATAGCCGGTCTGGCCGAACCCAGCAGCGGCCAGGTGCTGTGGGAGGGGGAGGCCCTCAATGCAGGTCAGCGGCGCTGGCTCTGTGGGCTGGTGTTTCAATTCCCGGAGCGCCACTTCCTCGGGCTGAGCGTGGGCCAGGAGCTCAAACTCGGCCAGCGGCGACTCACGGCCGAGGAGGCGGAAAAAACCCTGGTGCAGGTTGGCTTGGGGGGGCTTTCGCTGCAGCAGCCGCCTGAGCAACTCAGCGGCGGCCAGCAGCGGCGGCTGGCCCTTGCGGTGCAGCTGCTGCGCAACCCCAGGGTGCTGCTGCTGGATGAACCCACCGCAGGCCTCGACTGGGCGGTGCGGGGCGAAATCCTCCAGTTGCTGGCAGGCCTCGCCCGGGAGAGGGCCGTGCTGGTGGTGACCCATGAACCCGAGTTGTTCGGGGGGGTGATCAACGGGGGCTGGCGGCTGGAGCAGGGCGTGCTGGAGTCGCTCTGCCGAATTCCTACGATGGCCCCATCCCCGGGAGGCAAGCCTTGAGCGACCAGCTGCTGAGGGCTACCGCCGCCGGAGGCGGCATTCGGCTGGTGGCGGTGAGCAGCGGCCACACCAGTCGCATCGCCCGCGAGCGCCATGGGCTCTCCTACCTCACCAGTGCCCTGCTGGGCCGCGCCATGACGGCCGGGCTCCTGCTGGCCAGCTCGATGAAGGTGGCCCATGGCCGCGTCAACCTGCGCATCCAGTCGGATGGCCCATTGCGGGGGCTGATGGTGGATGCGGGCCGCAACGGCACCGTGCGCGGCTATGTGGGCAACCCGGCCCTGGAGCTGGACCCGGTGACGGGCCCCGACGGCCTGGCCCACTTCGACTTCCGCAGCGCCTGCGGCACCGGCTACCTGCACGTGGTGCGCGACCTGGGCGAAGGCGAGCCATTCAGCTCCACGGTGGAACTGGTGAGCGGCGGCATCGGCGACGATCTCGCCTCCTACCTGCTGCACTCCGAGCAGACCCCCTCAGCAGTGTTCGTCGGCGAGCAAATAGACAGCAACGGCGTGCGCTGTTGTGGCGGCGTGCTGGTTCAGGTGCTGCCCAAGGCGGCCCACGAGCCGGCCCTGGTGGCCCTGCTGGAGGAGCGCTGCCGGGAAGTGCGCCACTTCAGCCAGCGGCTGGCGGAGTGTCAGGGCAATCTGCAGGGCCTGCTGGAAGCGATCTTTCCCGACCTCGACCCCCAGCCCCTCGAGGCCGCCACGGGCTGCACGCCGGTGCGCTTCCACTGCCGCTGCAGCCGCGAGCGCAGCGTCAGTGCCCTCAAACTGCTGGGCCGCGATGAGCTCAGCGAGATGCTGGCGGAGGACGGCCGGGCCGAACTCACCTGCCACTTCTGCAGCGCCGTCTACGCGGTAGTCGCGGCTGAACTCAGCGAACTGATTGCGGAATTGGCCTAGCTCAGCCAGGACTAGCTCAACCCAGCCATAGGGCCCCTAGCAGCAACACCAATAGGTCCGGCAGGCTCTGCACCTGCAGGGGGCTCAGGGGGAGCCCCAGGGGCAGGCTGGCCGGCAGGGCGGCGGTGAGGATCGCGCCGAGCAGCAGGCCCAAGCAGAGCAGGCCAAATCCCCAGCCAACGGCCGCCAGGAAGCGCCGATGGCGCCACTGCAGGTTGATCACGGCCATGGCCGTCGCCAAGGCCAGCACGAGATCGGCAGGGAAGCTGGGTACCAGCAGCAACAGCAGCAGCAAGACTGCGGCACTGGCCAACGGAAACCAGAGCTCCCGGCCACTTGCCAGGGCCAGGCCTGGCAGGGCCAGCCGGGGGGCGGCCATCCGGGGCAACTGCAGCTGGGGCAGGGAGGGCACGGCCAGGCGCGGTGGTGGTGGCGCCACCTGTTCGCGCTGGGAGGCCGTCTTGGCGGCCGTGCTTACCCGACCCTGTTGGCGGGCCTTGAGCCTCTCCATCAATACGGAGTCGTAGGCGGCCTCAATCCGGGAGCGGGCCATGGAGTCATCGCCCACCTCATCGAGTCGGGCCAGCTTGGCTGCCTGCACCTCATCGAAGCTCGCATCGGCTGCAACGCCCAGCCGCTCGTAGGGGCCGGAGGATTCGGCGGCCGGGGTGGGCTGATCGGAGCGTTGGGACATAACAGGCCTGGGGAATGGTCAGAACGTTCCCAGTAGGAAGCGTATCGAGGCCTGGCTAAAACAGCGGTTCACTGCAGTAAAACCCGGCCTCCTGTTGCAGCTTGCGGCGGCAGCGTTCGGCCTCCTCGGCGCCCAGCCTCTTGCGGTGCTTGAGCAGGGGCAGCTGGGGCGGCATGTGGCTGCCTTCCCGCATCTCCACCGTGGTGGCGCCGATGGGCCCCTGGGCTGGCAGGAAACTAACGTAATCGCAGCCCCCGTCCGGGCGGGGACGCACCAGCCAGAGTGGCTTCGGCATCGCTGTGATGGTTCGTTACTTTTATTCTGGCGCGCGTGGCTGCCCTGCGTGGCTAGAGGGCGATCGGCTCCACCCCACTCACCACCGGGGCCACACCGCTGAGCTCCAGGTCGGGATGGTCGTCGCGCAGCTGGCCCAGGTTCCAGTCGTTCTTGAACAGCAGCACGGGCCGGTTCCAGGCATCGCGCACGGTCTTGCAGTTGAAGATCCGCCCCACCTGCTCCAGCGCCGGCCAGCCTCCCAGCACCCAGCGGGCAACGGTGAAGCCGAGGGGCTCAAGGCGCGTCTGCACGCCATATTCATGTTCGAGGCGGTATTGGACCACCTCGAGCTGCAGCTGGCCCACCGCCGCCAGGATCGGATCGCGCTTGCTCTCGTCGATGTCGTAGAGGATCTGCACTGCCCCCTCCTCCCGCAGTTCATTGACCCCCTTGCGGAAACTCTTAAATGCCGAGGGGTTGGGATTGCGCAACCAGGCGAACAGTTCGGGGGTGAAGCAGGGAATGCCCTCATATTCGATGCGCGGGCCCACATAGAGGGTGTCGCCGATGGCGAACATGCCCGGGTTGTTGAGGCCGATCACATCGCCGGGGTAGGCGTCGTCCACCACCTCCCTGTCCTGGCCGAAGAGTTTCTGCGGCCGCGACAGGCGGATCGCCCTGCCGGTGCGGGCGTGCTGCACCGTCATGTCCTTCTCAAACTTGCCGCTGCACACCCGCACGAAGGCCACCCGGTCGCGGTGGCGGGGATCCATGTTGGCCTGCAGCTTGAACACAAAACCGCTGAAGCCCGGCCGGATCGGCTCGATCACCCCGGCGCTGCTGGGCCGGGCCGCGGGCCGCTGGGCCAGCTCCAGAAAGGCATCGAGGAACGGCCGTACGCCGAAATTGGTCATCGCCGAACCAAAGAAAACAGGAGAGAGTTCACCGCCGTGCACCAGCTCCAGGTCGAGGTCGGCACCGGCCCCCTCCAGCAACTCCAATTCCTCGAGGGCCTGATCCAGGAGTTCCGCTTCCACAGCCCCTGTTTCGCGGGCTTGCTGCACCGAAAGGGTTTTCTCCTCACTGGCCCGGCCGCGCTCGGCCCGTTGAAACAGGATCAGGTTGTGGCTGCGCCGATCAATCACACCGCGAAAGCGGTCGCCACTGCCGATCGGCCAGTTGACCGGCCAGCAGGCCAGGCCCAGCTGTTGCTCGATCTCATCGAGCAACTCGAGGGGCTCCCGCCCCGGCCGGTCCATCTTGTTGATGAAGGTGAAGATCGGGATCTGGCGCATCCGGCAGACCTCGAAGAGCTTGCGGGTCTGGGGTTCGAGGCCCTTGGCGGCGTCCTCGAGCATCACCGCGTTGTCGGCGGCGGCCAGGGTGCGGTAGGTGTCTTCCGAGAAGTCCTGGTGGCCGGGGGTGTCGAGCAGGTTGATCGTGTTGCCCGCATAGTCAAACTGCAGCACGGTGGAGGTGATCGAGATGCCCCTCTGCTTCTCGAGCTCCATCCAGTCGGAGGTCACCTTGCGCTGCTCCCCCTTGGCCTTCACCGCCCCGGCCTGTTGAATCGCCCCGCCGTAGAGCAGCAGCTTCTCGGTGAGGGTGGTCTTGCCGGCGTCCGGGTGGGAGATGATTGCAAAATTGCGGCGGCGGGCCACGGCCTCAGCCAGGGCCTGCAGTTCGGGGGAGGTGGTGGTGCTGGTGGTCATCAGACCAGCCTGACAGGCAAGAGCCAGGCCAGGCCGCGCTGGCTCGCTCCCATCCTCCTTCTGGCGATGGCCCTGGCAGGCTCAGGCTGCACCGCTCCGGTCAGCCAAAGGGGCAGCCCAACGATGGCGCTAATCCGTTCCCGGGGAGAACTGATCTGCGGTGTGGAGGGCACGATGCCGGGGTTCAGTTGGCTGGGCCCCAGCAACCGGGAGCAGGGACTCGATGCAGACCTCTGCCGGGCCGTGGCGGCCGCCCTGCTGGGTGATGGGGAGCGGGTGCGCTTCGTGCACCTCAGTGCCGCCGAGCGGTTCGCAGCACTGGCGAGCGGCGAGGTGGATCTCCTGGCCCGAAACACTTCGATCAGCCTGAGCCGCGATGCGGCAGGGGGGAACGCCGTCAGCTTCGGGCCCATCGTGTACTACGACAGCCAGGCCTTACTGGTGCCGATTGATAGCGGTGTCCGCTCGGCCGCAGATCTTGCCGGCCAACCCATCTGCGTAGTGACTGGCACCACAACGGAGCAAAACCTGGCGGACTGGGGACGGCGTAATCAGATCAACCTCATCCCACTCAAATTCCAGACCCACGACCAGAGCTTCACCGCCTACCTGCAGGGCCGCTGCCCAGCCGTGACCAGCGGCCGGGCCCTGCTAGCTGCCCGCCGCAGCAGCTTCCGCCTTCCGCAGGCGCATGTGCTGCTGAAGGAGGAACTGAGCAAGGAACCCCTGGCCCCGGCCACCCGCCAGACAGACCCAGGCTGGGCCGATGCAGTGCGCTGGATTATCTACGCCCTGATCAGGGCAGAGGAGCTAGGCCTGAGCCAGGACAATCTGAAGGCGGAGGCGGCCGCAGCCCGCCGCGATCCGCGCCGGCTTGAGCAGCGCCGATTTCTGGGAGTCGGGGCCGACCTTGGCCTCCCCCTGGAGCTGCCCGCCGATTTCGGCGCCAGAGCGGTAGCTGCGGTCGGAAACTATGGCGAACTGTTTGAGCGCCATCTGGGGCCCCGAAGCCGACTTGGATTGCCGCGGGATCGGCATCGGCTGGTCGATGCTGGGGGTTGGATGCAGGCGCCGCCGTTCCGCTGAACAGCGCAGAGCGGTGCGCGTCCGATCGCTAAGGAATCACTTGAACGTCGCTGGTTGGCTATTTGGGATCGATCGATCAAGACCATGCCTAACCAAGCCGCCCCCACACCTCCAGGTAGCGCTCCTGTCGCGGCGCCACTTGGAGCTGGGCGCCCAGTCCGGCGTGCTGCAGCTGCTGCTCCACCTCCGCCACCGTGAAGGCCGCATGTAGAGAAACGCGGTAGTCGCGGCGCAGCACCTCGGGCGCTCCCTCCGTCTGGGAAACCACCAGCGCCTCCACCGCCTCGGCACTGGAAGGACGGCGCAGGTCTTGGATGTACACAAAGGCCCCCGGGGCAGCCAGCTGGGCCACCGCCTGCCAGAGCACCGCCGGTTCGTGCAGGTGGTGCAACAGGCTGTTGCTCACCACCATTGAGAAAGCTCCCTCCCACTCGCCCGGATCCACGAGGGGCAACAAGGCCTGCTCAAACAGCAATCGGCCGGCCAGCTCCGGTTCGATCGCCGCCCGCTTGCGGGCCACGGCCAACATCTGCGGCGCCCCATCTAGCCCAAGCACCGCGGCATCGGTCCAGCGCCGGGCCAGGTGGAAAGTGATGTTGCCGGGGCCGCAGCCCAGGTCCACCAGCCGCGGGCCGGGATCCCCTCCACAGAGCTCCGCCAGCCGCTCGCACATGGCCTGGTCAGAGTCGTTGAAGTCGGCTGCGGCATAGGCCCGCACCTGCTCAAGGTCATCCATCAACTCGGGCTCAGGGGTTCGCTCCAACGCCATCTGCCCAGCCCGCCACCTACAGGAGCCCAGTGTGGCCGGCCCTGGC
Organism: Cyanobium sp. BA20m-p-22; assembly: GCF_024346275.1. Lineage (NCBI taxonomy): Bacteria > Bacillati > Cyanobacteriota > Cyanophyceae > Synechococcales > Prochlorococcaceae > Cyanobium > Cyanobium sp. BA20m-p-22. The sequence continues at coordinate 16,064 of NZ_JAGQCQ010000020.1, read as the reverse complement.
AGGCCACCGCCGGTAGTGGCATCGGCCGCTTGCACACCCCATTGGTGGCGTTAAGGTTCGACTCATTGTTGGGCAGTGCCGCCAGTGACCCTCTCCGCTACACCGCCGCCAGCCGCCAGTGAGGCAAGGGATAAAGCCGCAGCTGAGAAGGCTTTTGCCGGTGCTGCCGGCAGCCCGGCGGGAGAGGCCCACGACTTCCCGGCAACCGCCCCGGCGGCCAATCCGGTTTTCTATCGCACGTACAGCCGCAAGACCGAGAGCGGTCGCGAGAGCTGGCACCAGGTGGCCGAGCGCAACCTCGAGGGCCTGCGCCGCCTGGGCGATCTCGATGGGGCTGAAGTTTCCCTGCTGCGCCGCATGCAGCAGCAACAGAAAGCCCTGCCCTCGGGCCGCTGGCTGTGGATCGGCGGCACCGAGTGGATCGAGCAGCAGCAGAACTTCTCCGGGGCCTACAACTGCACCTCCACCAACCTGGTGGACTGGGAAGCCTTCGGGCTGATGATGGACCTGGCGATGATGGGCTGCGGCACCGGCGCCATCATTGAGCCCCACCTGATTAATAGGTTGCCGGCGGTGCGCAACCAACTCAGCATCACCGGCGTCACCGACATCGGCGCCACGCCCGCGGGAGCGCGCCAGGAGCACACCAGCCACAGCATCAGCGGCAACAAAGTGGCGATCAAGGTGGGTGACACCCGCCGCGGCTGGGTGGACAGCTATCAACTGCTGCTCAGCCTCTGCAGCGACGAGCGCTTTGACGCCACCAGCCCGATTGAGATCAGTGTCGATCTCTCCGACGTGCGGCCCGTGGGCGAAACCCTCAAGGGTTTCGGTGGGATGGCCAATCCGGTGAAGCTCAAAGACCTCTATGGCCGCGTGGCCCAGATCCTGGGCAGGGCCCAGGGCCGACAACTCACCTCGGTGGAGTGCTGCCTATTGATCGATGAGGCCGCCGTCACGATCGTGGCCGGCAACATCCGCCGCAGTGCCGGCATGCGCCAGTTCTGCGCCGAAGACAATTCCGCCGCTGGCGCCAAGGAAAACCTCTGGCAACAGGATGGCGAGGGCAACTGGAGCATCGATCCCGAGCGCGATGCCCTGCGCATGGCGAACCACACCCGGGTCTTCCACAGCCGTCCCGATCGGGCCACGGTGCTGGAGGCCGTCAACCAGCAGTTCCAGAGCGGGGAGGGCGCCATCCAGTTCGCTCCTGAAGCGATCGCCCGCTCCAATGCAGACCTGCTCAGCACCCCGGAGCTGCGGAGCGAATTCATCGATATCTACTGCGACCAGGGCCGGGAGCAGGCCGGCCGCTGGCTCACCACCCACCACCCGGAGATCAGCGCCGCCGAGCTGGAGCACCGTCTCGGCCGCTATGGCCTCAATCCCTGCGGCGAAATCCTCGGCGCCGATTTTCACTGCAACCTGGCCGAAATCCACCTCAACCAGATCGATCCGGCCGACCTGACGGGCCAGGAGGAGGCCTTCACCGCCGCCGGGCTGGCTGTGGCCTGCCTGCTCAACCACCGCTTTGAGGTGGAGCGCTACCGCCAGAGCCGCGCCTGGGATCCGATCGTGGGGGTGAGCTTCACGGGCCTATTTGACTTCTTTGTGCACGCCTTCGGCACGCCCTGGCTGAAGTGGTGGGAAGCGGGCCGGCCCGACAGCGAAGCGGGCCTCTCCTACAAGGCCCAGGAGGCCGCCTACCTGGGCCGCTGGAAACAGATTGTCGATACGGCGGTGTGGGACTACTGCGATCGCCACGGCCTGCGCCGCCCCAACCGCTGCACCACCGTGCAGCCTGCAGGCACCAAGAGCCTGCTCACCGGCGCCTCCCCCGGCTGGCACCCCCCCAAGGCCCAGCGCTTCATCCGCCGCATCACCTTCCGCAAGAACGATCCAGTGGCCCTGGCCTGCATGGACTACGGCTACACGATCGTGCCTTCCCAGAGCGACAAGGACGAGCAGGGGCGCCTGCTGAATGACCCATTTGATCCTCGCTGCACCGAATGGCTGGTGGAGATCCCTACCGAGGTGAGCTGGGCCAACATCCCCGGCGCCGATGCGGTGGAGATCAACAACTTCTCCGCCCTTGCCCAGTTTGACTTCTACATGCAGGTGCAGAAGCACTACACAGCCCACAACACCTCAGCCACCGTCGAATTTCGCGAGCACGAGATCGAGCCCCTGGCCGATGCCATCCACCAGGCGATCGCCCAGGGCCAGGGCTACATCTCCGCAGCCCTGCTGGCCCGCTTCGATGCCAACGCCACCTTCCCACGGCTCCCCTTCGAACCGATTGATCAGGCCACCTACCTGCGCATGAACGAGGAGGTATGCGCCCGGAGGCGGGTGGAATGCTTCTTCGAAGCCCTGCAGCGCTACGACCGTGGTGAGCTGGTGGAAGCGGGCCCGGCGGGCTGCGACTCCGACAAATGCTTACTGCCGCTGGCTAAACCCGCCAACTAGGCCAGCCCATGGGATCATGGGGCTTGGTTGGGCAATGCCGCAACCAACCCCTGGAGAGGTGGTCGAGTGGTCGATGGCTCCGGTCTTGAAAACCGGCGAGGTGAAAGCCTCCGTGGGTTCGAATCCCACCCTCTCCGTTGAAACAAGGTATTGAGACGTCCCCAAGACTCCAGAAACCAAGCCATGACTGAGTTTCTGGGAACGCAAAGTCCAGGCCAGTCTCACTGGATACCAGGTAGTGCATTGAAAGTGTTGGTGTAGATGTTGGTGTAAGCTTTTGAGATGTTGGTGTATTGAGTTTTGCCCTTAACCGACGCTCAGGTCAAGGCAGAAAAATCAGGCCATAGCAGACGACGCATTTCAGATGGCGGGGGTCTTCTGCTGGAGGTAGACCCCGCTGGCGGTAAATACTGGATTTGGCGTCACCGTTATCCTCCGACCAAGGACGGCAAACAGCAGGACTACCGCATCGGTCCTTACCCCAAGGTCTCCTTGAAGAAGGCACGACAGATCAGGGATGAACAGAAACGGCTGATGCTTGGCGAGCACATAAACCCCTGCACCGCCAAAAGACAGGAGAAGGTAGAACGCTTTGCTGCTCAGAAGGCACTCAGCACGTTTGAGAGCATTGCTCTGGAATGGCAAAGTATCAAGGCAGCAGGGACCTGGAGCGTCCGTCACGCAAGTGACGTTCTGCTCAAACTCCAAAAAGACGTCCTCCCTTCTATTGGGTCAGTGCCAATTAAGGACCTCACCACTCAAGATTGCCTTGGAGTGCTTAGGGCGATTGAAAAGCGTGGTTCACCGGAACAGGCGAAGCGAACTCTTGGTGTTATCTCTCAGGTCTTTGACTACGCATCAGCACTGGGTTTATGCCCATTCAACCCGGCCTTGTCATTGAAGCGTCACGCCCCAGTGAAACAGACGGTGGAGCACTTTCCTTCTATCTCGTGGGATGAAGTACCTGAGTTACTGGAGAAGATGAAAGCAAATCCTGGGGGTGCAGAAAACTTGACGCTTGATGGGCTACGAATGTTGATGCTGACCTTTGTGAGAACTACAGAATTGATTGCTGCGGACTGGAATGAAATTAACTGGGAGCAGGAAGTCTGGACCATACCAGCAGAACGAATGAAGGGGAAACGTGGATCCAGAAAAGAGCACTTGGTTCCGCTGTCAAAACAAGCATTAGAGGTGCTGAGGTCAATTCATATGGTCACGGGGCCTGACGGTTTGATTTTTAAGAGCATCAGGACCAGTACTGGATACATTAGCAATAATACGCTAAATATGGCGTTGAAACGAATGGGGTTTGATGGACGAATGTGCGGCCATGGATTCAGATCACTTGCACTAACCAACATCCAGGAACGATTGAAAATTGATCTGAGGGTTGTGGATCGGCAGCTAGCACACATTGAGAAGAATAAGGTCACTGCTGCCTACAACCGTGCTGAGTATTGGGATGAGCGAGTGGCAATGATGCAGCAGTGGGCGGACTTACTGGATACTAAGAAACAGTAGTTAAGGTTGCTGTCATCCTTTGGCTGTTGAAATCTGCTCAGAAATCCATTTTTGAATATCAGCTTCCACCCAGACCACGAGGCGTGGTCCAAGAGGAATCTGCTTTGGAAAGGTGCCCTCAGAGATGCGAGCATAAATTGAGGATTTAGAGAGCCCAGTTGTGGACTTGACCTCAGGAAGACGAAGTAGCTTGTGTTGAAGTTTATTCATGATATTGGTACAAATGAGTCATATTATTTTACACCAATTTGGTTTATTTGTCAAGCATTATGACTGGCATGTGCTGTTGGTTGAATGGTCTCTTGTCAGAAGGTTGGTGACAAAAAGATCACCAATTAGCTCCCCAAACCAGTCACAATGGAGTCCTACATCCCATTCCCCTGGGAGATTGACCCCGAGATAGGTGAAGCCTTCCCATTCAATGGAGATGAGTAATCGTTCAACTTCTCACGGTGAGCAAGTTGAACTGAGTCAGGTAAGCCAATGGATTTTTACTCCTCATCTTTTAGATTCAATTCTGTGAAGATCTGCCCATTCGGCATCCTCCCATACTTGGCAATGTAGTTTCTGGCTTTCCTCAGCTCATATTCATTTTTGTGAGCTGTTTTTCGCTGTTCCTTTTCGCTCAGCAACTGTTCACGAACACTCTGAGGCAGTGGACAATTGAAACCTCCACCAGCCAGCTCACCTGCCCTCCAGCGAGCCTCCAAATACTCTTCGGCTACCGAATTACCCCTAACAGCCAGAAGCAGCTTGTAGGCCGTTGTAGAGGTCATACAGGAGCAACAGTGAAACACATACCCCATGTTGTTTGGGTTGAGGTATGCAGGCTGGTAGGGGACCTGAGAATTTCTTTTTTTCGTGGAAGAGCAAAAGGGGCACTTGCCCACCCAACTGCTTGGGTGAACTCTTGAATATTCTTGGTCCTTCAGAATTCCTGCAAGATACTGCTTATCAATTTCTTTGATCTGATGAAGCATATGTGGTGTGATATTGACCTCTATCCCATAAGATCCTTTGGCATCTGAGTAAGAGTAGTTTTTCCCTTTCATATTATTTTTACGTCTTTAATCATTATACATTAACTAATCTATGCTGTCAAATGTTACGGAATGCTAACAGCAATACGATATTCAATCTTTCTTGTCTAAATAACAGAGTCATGGGTAACATTAATTCTTTAGTATTCTTAAGTAATCTCTAGAGTAACTTAGAGCCTCTCTTGACGAAAGATTGAAAAATTCAATTTTAAATGCTAAATAAATATATGTAGAAGAGATGGTGTAAGCCTTCACTCTATCAAAAAAATAACAATAGTATTTAGAGGATACATCAGTATGTACACAAGAACTCAAGACAATTCAAAAGAAATTCCTTTGAGATACCAAATTTCTTTTAAGGAATCAGAAAAAGGTTTATTGAAAATGGAAGATGAATTAATGAAACATTTTAAAATGGGAAGAAGTGATTTACACAAATATTTTTTAAGATTTAATTATAATCTATTAAAAAATCCAAACTCATTTATTACGCTATAATCATGAACAATAAAAAACTCATTCAAGCAAGGCTTGACTATCTGTACAAGGAAAGAGAATCGGTAGAGGCATCTGGATACCGAATAGATCCTGACCTTAGAAAAATTTATAAATTTATCAATGAAGAAATTCAGAATCTTCAATTGATCATGTTTGAAGATGAATATCAAAGTTTTAGCGATAGGTTGGAAGAAATATTTAATACTGGACCAGCATTCCCCTTAAAGGAGAAAGATAATGTTGTTTGTTGATTATGTTCATCTACTTTTTCAGTGTTATTTGCAAGATTCGGGTTATCTTCAAACACTTAGGGACAAAATAAAGTCACAAGAATTCAATAAAGACCAGATGTATGACCCAGCATTTGAGGACTGGAAATCAATAGATCCAAGAAATCCAGAGACCCATCATGGAAACAGGATAAAATTCCACCCCAGCCCACTTGATCCTCAACAAGGTGTTTATACCTATGAGCAAAAGGAAGATGCCAGGAGACGCTTGAAGGTAATTAGGGAGTGTCTACAAAGAGGAAGAGATCGTGATAAGCATTAAAAATCCAAAAACTGAGAAGTTTATTGATGAGATCCTCCAGCGGACCAAGTATTCAACACCATTAGAATATTTGGAAGCAAGGATAAAGAGCGACTTTGAGGCTGTGATTAAAAATAAGAAGTTAATTTAGGAGGAAATATGATTACTTTTAAGGAGCTGAGGAGTCGCTTGGCGGAGGCCACCTGTGAGCCAGTTGATATCTATGATCTTCTGGAAGAATGGTTCAATCTGTTTGAAGATTCAACATTCTACATTTATAGAGTTTCAACGGGAGCAGTATTGGCAACTAATATTCAAGGTTTTGAGGCGGCAAAAGCAAAAGCAAGTCAACTTAGAAAGTCACTTGGACTGAAATGGGATGATGTAAAGTTTAAATCAGAACGCTCAAGAGCACGAAGCACTTTCGGCGTGGGTAACAGTGGCAAGTTCACGACCAGCATTGGGCAGAAGTATCCCGTTGAATACTCCAGTAACTACAATCCCAGTAAACGAGGACGATTCCGTACTTACACGGATGCCCAAGGAAATACACATGACATTGACTGACGCTGTTCTCCCTATCTGCTCATTGGCATTAAGATAGGTTGAATAGTGAGATCACTTTTGTGAAGTGCCGAGTACAGCTATATGTCGCTGGGAAGGTGTTCTATGAGGAGGTGGAGGCTCGGGATTACAAGGAGGCCAGGGAGGTAGCGTTAGCACGGAACCCCAATTCCAAGGTCATGGGTGTCACCTCGCTCCTGTGACGCCGTTTTGGGAATTCACATCCCCGTAAAAGTGAGCAAAGGCAGCGCCGCTGACCTCCTGAGGCACGAATAAGCAGCGACTCTCCTGGGAAATCCACAGAGAGCACATCTCAGAGGGCAGGTTACCCCCCGTCAAGGAAGACCCCGCTTGTGTGCCAGATGCTCAAGTGGAGTAGGGGGTGCTTTCTCTTTCCGACCGCAATCCTGGCGCTTACTTATGTATGCCGAAATACTCCTGTACTCATCTCAATGCTTCAGGCATCTCATCTGACGAGAACCTTGAGAAGCACTGGTGTAACTGAGGTCTACTATAGGCATGTAACACCCTGCTGAGACAGATCCTCCCTCTTGCCGTCATAGGGTCTCACTACTTGCCCGTCCGTTGTCGAGCAATCTTGTGGGCAAGGGGTTGACATGATGGCGAAAATAAGTTATTCTTGTTTAGCAAGCGACAACAACTCCAGCAACCAAGCAAAGGGAGAAACGCTGTCTTGTCGGTGAACAACCGCCGTAATAACTAATACCAAACCTGCTCGGATGAGTACTTATAAACCTACGCCCTGGAGGCACTATGAACAAACTCGTCAATCCCATTGAATGGGAATATCATTTTACTTACAATGTTCCAGTCGCTATTGACGCTGATGGCAACATCGAGTGGAAAGAGCATTGTGAATATCGTATGATTACCCTTCCCGCTAGCGTAGAGGATCCTTCTAAGTTTCTCAAGAAACTTGTTACGATGATCAGGCAGACATCATCGATTTTGCTTAGTTTAGTAAAGTCGACGCCTAGACATTAACAAAGAAGTCAAAAGATTTCTCTCGGAAGTAGTTAATACTCTTCGCCCATACACCACTGATGGAGAGGTGACTGTCATTAACAACGGTCACCTCAAAATCAAAGGTAAATATCTGTCTGGCACCCGTTCTTTTGTTTTGGGCACATCGCCCAGTGACTACAAGTGGAAACTCAATGCCAAGACGATGCTGAAGCGTTTTATCTACACAGCAATCCTTAGCAGTTCATCTGCCTAACCGATCAAATCCAACAAGCGCCCATCGTCATTCACCAGGCGATGGCGCTTTTTTGTTGATTCAGCACGTCGCTGAGCAACCCGATAAGCATCCGCCTGGTTTTGCTTGGTCTGGTAGTGATGCCAGTTGCCGTTTTGGTCTTGCCATTCAATGTTGATGCTCATCGCTTCATCCCCACAACTCCAACCCCAACCCCGCCAATGCTGCCGCCCTTCTCAAGCAGGAGGAAGCAGCAACCTCAGCAGCAGGCGCCTTGGATGCCGACTCCAGTGGTTCCGATGCCACCGCTGAGTAGTGGAGCAGGTCTCCATCAGCGGTGGGGATGGTAAGGCGCCCCGTCACGACAACGGCACCGCCAACCTCCTGAACCGATTGAACCTCCCAGCACCAACCAGGGGCACGGTGGTGAAGGTGGCGAGCAATGGTGTTCCAGGGGCAGTAGGTCAGGGTTGCTGTGCCCTGCTTTCTGGTCTTCAGATGCCTCGGGTCAATGGGTCTTGATAGATCCGCCAGCGTTTCGGCAGTGGGTCGCAGCGAGAACTTGACGGCAGTGGTTGCCTGAATGCCGTTGCTGGATGTCTTGAGCATTGGATTGACTCTCTGTGGAGTTCAGTGCTTTGAGTATAGCATAAGACACTGGCGAGTCCTCGTTAGGTGCTCTCCTGCGTCAAACACAGATAAGTGCTCACTAGCGGTTGTGCTCTTCCATCCCGTTGTGCCTGACCCTGAAGACCCTTAATCGCATCCCGAACTTCTGGGTCGTATTCCCAACTGGTTCGTGACCGCTGCTTGAGAACCCATCCACCAGGGGCACGAACACCAAAGCGGAGTTCGGCATCGCCAAAGGTGCTCAGGAGTTCAGCATCAATCACTTGCCGCTCCTGCTCAAGGGTCTTGATGGTGCTTGTGACCTCTACCCGTCTGCTGAGAAGTGCATCAGGCGTGAGGTCAGCAAGGTGAGGGAATGGATCTGGGCGTTCAGGCGGGAGGGTCTTGATAACCCGCTGAAGATCAGAAGGGGAGATTGGTGGGGTCATAAGAGATCATCGTCATCAATGGCACCTTCTTCCACCAGTCGGGCGTAGTAGAGGTCAATAGCGTCTTCCACGATTGCCGATAAGGTCGTTGGTTGGTTGATGCGTCTACGGAATCCTTGGATCTGAGTCACAAGACCCATCGTTTCATTTGGCAAACGCACAGAGAATTGCTGAGGTGCGTCTGGGTGTTCGTGTGCCATTTCTGCTGGAGCGTGTGGTTTGATTCTGGCGGGGAAGACCACCAGCACCAGCAGCGATAAGAAAGCGCATTTGGGATCCTCTATTGGGATTCTTGGAAAAGGTGTTGGAGGAGCGAATCTCTTTGGATTTCTTGCTCCTCAACACCGCAATCATAGCACCATATCAGGGAGACATGGTGCTGAATGCTCAATACCCATTATGTGGTAACAAGTTTGGGCGCCCCCTGCGTTGCGACCACCTCCAGAGCAACCGCATCCAGCACCTGATCGGCGGTGGAACGGTGGGCGGTGGGGGTCAGATCACCAAAGCGGGCGTTGAGTGCCTGGGAGAACAGATTCGTGAACTCGGTGCTTACCGACGAGGCGAGGATATCGGCGCAAAATGCCCAGTGCTTGACCATCACCGCATTGGTGAGGTTGCCGTCGGTAGCAAGATCGGATGACTCCTGTTCCCACTGGCAGACCTTTTGGCGGATGGCGGAGACGATGACATCATGAGCAACATTGATGGTGCTCAGGTCAATAGCGGAGAAGTCGTTCGGCATTGGTCTGAACCTCTGTGGGTTTCTGGTGAGTGGTTGAGAGGGCGGATTTCTAATGAACCTCTTGCCCTCAACGCAGTGATCATAGCACAAGGAACTGAGCAGCAGGTGCATAACGCTTAGAAACCTGCGAGATGCCTCAGTGGATTCCACTGTATGTATCGCTACGACATCGTTTCAGATTTGCTTTAGAAATGGGGTCGTAAGCGCAGTCGGTATGGTCGCAACTGGTTTCCCATCACTTCTTGCCTTGGTCGCCCTGGTGGGGTTTGTCGTGGTTCAAGCAGTGCTTAGGTTTGGTGCCTAACACTCTGGTATCTGTGTCTGGCACGGGAGCATAGTCAGCAAGCACTGCTTTGCCCAGCCAGACGAACCCATCAGCTGAATCGCACGAGCTCCTCCCTCGATCTACATAGAACACCTCAATCGCTGAGTTGCAAATTCAGCGATCAGGGTTCTTAGTGGATGAATGGGCTGTGCAATCAGCTTCCAAGCGGTCATCCTCTGACTGCTCCTGTTCACCCTCCAGAAAGGGTCACAGGACCTCCTGAGTTACACCACTCAAAGGGGTGCTACCAAGGGCATCTTGCAAAGGTCTTTCCCGCAGCAAATGACAAGGTGCAGTTTTTTCTTGTTTGATCTGGTGTGAGTTTAAAAACGTTAAGAGATGGGGGCAGAGGTTTGGCTACATAGTTTTTCGGGGGGCTTTTGGGTGGTGCAATATAAGAAGTAATAGTTTGCTTGGGAGGATTGACCCTAGTTACACTTGACTTAGTAGTATAGATTAGACTACTGGGATTACTTCTGGCAGCGAAGGCCACTTGAGCATTTGCGCTATTTAATTCGCCAGTCAATGCAGAGGCGCAAACCAGCAGTAATGGTATACATCTCTTCATGTTTAGAAGCTTCATCTGTGAACTTTTGAAGTCTAAGCCATCGGAAGCTTAACTGTCTATACTGATAAGCGCCTAGGCTTTGTCTGATCTCACGGTGCCGCTTTCCATCAGAAATACTTATATGGGCTGCGCGGAAAAGCTTCGTCTTATGCCGTTTCTGCATAAAAGAATGGCCGTACTGGCAACAGTTGTTGTCGCTCTGTCTGGAATTTTCACTTTAAACCGATTCTTGCTAGCTGGAGTTTCGAATGGTTACAGCAAGGATTGTCTGGTAGCCAAAAAACTAGACCTTCAAGAGTACCTTAATCTTAGCGGACTGGTTAGTCCCAGTATTTCAGTTAATCTTACATCTGAACAAACAGGCCGCGTATCCCAATTGCTTGTCAGGGAAGGATCTAGTGTGAAAATGGGCCAGATAGTTGCCCTTTTTGATAGCCACGATATTGACGCACGGATACAGAATAAAAGGCAAGAGTTGTATGCGCTTAGGCAACGAATGATCCGCCTTCAAAAGCGTGCTGAACGAGCTTTTCTACTCTCAAAAAATGGAATTATGCCAATATCCGACACGGAAGATGCTGAGGCCCAGGTCTTCGAGAGTCGCGCTGATCTTGCAAGATCCGAGTCGGAGCTTCTGGTCCTTGAGAGGGAGCAGTTTAGCAAGGTTATCGTATCCCCCTTAAACGGTACTGTCGCGCAGATATTTGCATTCCCAGGTACTTTTGTCTCGCCGATGACCTCCGCATCGGACTCTGACCAGTCGACCAAAAGTACCATTATGCAAATCTACGGAACTCTTCAAGTAATCATAAACTCTCCAGAGTCTCTGGTATTGGATATTGTCAACTCTGTAAATATTGTCGTTTCCCCGACAACCGATCCTAAAGTCCTAGTCCCTGCCAAAGTTGAGCGCTCCATGCCTTACGTTGTTATGACTAGCGATAAAGTCAGCGCAATCCCTATTCGTCTTGACATTTCTGACTCTCGCCCTTTCTTGCCTGGTATGAATGTTGACATTTCGATCGCCAAGGCCCCTGTAAGTGGTGTAGGAGTGAGGACCTATTCGCTTGTCAAGCAGCAGGGTCGGGATGGCATCCTCTCCTGCGATTCTTCCCTGACTTTCAGAGATGTTGATGTGCTTGGTGAAGCCAATGGGATAAGCGTTGTCCGCACGTCTAAACTCATAAAAGAAGGTTTTCGCTATTCAACTGTCGGAAAGCCCCCGTCTAAACCGCTTGGAGTACTAGATTTTTTAGGAAAGAATGGTTTTGACAAGATTAAGGAACTTAATCCATTGCGTTGATCCTGGAATTCGTTAGGGCTTTCATCTCTCGATTCGGAAGTATTGCCGTGCCACCAAACCAGGGCAGCAGTTCTTCCCTGCTGGTGGCAGTGGCGGCACCTCTTGCCCAGGAGGTTCCAGTTATGCGGGGTCTGGATACTGCAAGACGCGCTGATCCTTCCGATTCATCAGGGTCTGATTCACCAAGGGGAGCATCTGACCAAGCGGTGTTCTCAATGGGTGCCAAGGCAGGAGGTCAGGCGGGGGTGGTGTCCTGAGGGTGGGTGAGGTGCCTTGAGTGTGTTCTCATGAACACCTTCGGCAATCACCCCATGCCCTGAGTGTAAATGCCTAATAGCGTTGGGGAGTCGTCATGAGCGACGGGAAGCATGTCCCTGGCGGAGTCGAACACGCCAGGGATTTTTTTGTGAACAAACCTTGCCCCTGCTCGCGCTCGATCCCAGTGCCTTCTTGAAATACACGCACTATGGCGGTGTTCGACCCGTCCATAGGTTGAGGAAGCGGGCGGAGGTTTCGTCCCCGTCGCTCACGCCCTGCTCCTCTCTCAACAGCGCCAGGTCTGAGACTCTCTGGGCGAGCACCTGCCTCGATGGCGTTCTCGGTGGGTTGGTCGGCAGGAGGTGGCGGTTGGGTTAGGTGGCGTTGAACCATTGGGCATCCCCGCCGGTATCTAGTGCTGGACTGCCTTTTTGCCATTCGGGCATCCAACACCACATGACTGGGCATCCAACACCACTTCCAACACCCATGCGCGGGTACCGTGTGGCACCATTAGACAACCGCTGACCCACCAATTTCGGTCGCCATCAGGGTTTTGGGAGGTTTTGGGAGGGGGTGACCCCGCCAGAAACCCGTTCAAAACGGAGAGGGAGGGATTCGAACCCTCGACAAGAGTTGCCTCCTGTAACTCCTTAGCAGGGAGCCGCTTTCAACCACTCAGCCACCTCTCCAGCGGCTTGATGAGCTTATCAGTGAGCCCCGGGGGTGGGCCCCTCCCAGGCGGCCTGGGCGGCGGTGAGTCGGGGCAGCCGGTGCTTGAACCCACAGAGGATTTCCCAGGGGATGGTTTGGCAGCGCTCGCTCCAGTCGGAGGGGCGGATCTGCTGGTCGCCGTCCTGCCCCAGCAGGGTCACCACCGAGCCCGATTCCAGGGCCGGGCAGTCGGAGGCATCCAACACCAGCTGGTCCATGGTGATGGCCCCCACCTGGGGTATGCGCTGGCCTTGGAAGAGCACCTCGAGTTGATTCGAGAGCTGTCTGGGCACGCCATCGGCATAGCCGATGCCGACCACGGCGAGGCGGCTTGGCCGGCTGGTGTGGAAGCTGTGGCCGTAGCTCACCCCGGTGCCGGCGGGAACCTCCCTGATCAGGCTCACCCGAGCGTGCAGGGCCATGGCCGGCTCCAGGGGGATGACGCTGGCCAGGTGGGGGGCGGGGCTATGGCCATAGAGGGCGAGGCCGACTCGCACCAGGTCGTAGTGGAGGCCCCCGCTGCGCAGGGTGGCGGCGGAGTTGGCCAGGTGGCAGCTGAGCCCCTCCAGGTTCTGGTTGCCTAGGGCTTGCAACACGCTTTCGAAGCGCTGCTGCTGCCGGGCGGTGAGCCCATCATCCGCAGTGGGTGGGGCATCGGCACTGGCCAGGTGGGAGTAGAGGCCGGCCAGTTGCACGGCGTCCAGTTCGCCAATGGCCGCCACCAGCCTGGGGCCTTCTGGCCAGTCAGCCCCCAGCCGGGCCATGCCGGTGTCGAGCTTCAATTGCAGCTGCATGGGCCGGCCTTGGCCGCTGGCCAGGTTTTGGCAGACCAGGGCTTCGCGCATGCCGCTGATGGTTGGCATCAGTTGCCAGCGCAGGCAGCTGCGCAGTTCTTCGACCTGGGTCAGGTTGCCCAGCACCAGGATCGGCGCTTCGATACCGGCCCGGCGCAGTTCGATGCCCTCAGCCAGGGTGGCAACACCGCACTGGCTGGCTCCGCCGGAGAGGGCGGCCCTGGCCACAGGCACCGAGCCGTGGCCGTAGCCATCGGCTTTGACCACGGCCATCAAGCTGGTTGCTGGGCCTATCTGGCGCTTGAGGCTGCGGGCATTGGCACTGATTGCAGCGGTGTTCACCTCCACCCAGGCCCGCTGACGGGCCAGTCCGGCTTCAGCGGTTTCAGCGCTCCAGCTGGCCTCGGTGGCCTGGGTCACGGATCGAAGGCGAGATTGCGACTAGCATGCCGCCTCACACGGGTGCTGGCATGGGCCAAGTTCTCGTTCTGAATGCGTCCTACGAGCCCCTCAACATCACCACCTGGCGACGCGCCCTAGTGATGGTGCTCAAGGGGAAGGCGGAGGGTCTTGAGCATGATTCTTCCCGTTGGATTCGGGGAGATACCATGCTGCCCACCGTGATTCGGCTGCGTCAGTACGTGCGCGTTCCCTATAAACAGCTTCCCCTCACCCGCCGCAACCTCTTCCATCGCGATGGCCATCGATGTCAATACTGCGGCAGCAGTGCCGACCAGCTTTCGATTGACCATGTGGTGCCCCGCAGCAGGGGCGGGCTCGACACCTGGGAAAATGTGACCACCGCCTGCCTGCCCTGCAACGTGCGTAAGGGCAATCGCACCCCCCGGGAAGCGGGCATGCCCCTGATGGGCAAACCCCATCGCCCCCTCAGCAGCCTTCGCTTCGAGGCCGCTCGCCAGATCTCTGCGGGCCGCAATGGAGAGTGGGCCAAATATGTGATTGGGGCCGCCTAGCTGGACACCTGCTCCGCCAGCTCTTCGAGCTGGCGGCCCTGATCGGCGGCGACGCAGGCGCCGATCAGGTCGTGCAGTTGGCCATTGAGGATGGGTTCAAGCGCGAAATTCTTGCCCAGGCGGTGATCGGTGGTGCGGTTGTCCTTGACGTTGTAGGTGCGGATCTTCTCGCTGCGATCGCCGCTGCCCACCTGGGCCAACCTGGCGGAACGCTGCTCGGCATTGGCTTCGGCCAGCTGGCGCTCGTAGAGCTTGGCCCGCAGGATCTCCATGGCCCGTTCCCGGTTCTGAAGCTGGGAGCGCTCCTGGGTGCAGAACACCCGGATGCCGGTGGGTTTGTGCAGCAGGTCCACGGCCGTTTCCACCTTGTTGACGTTCTGGCCCCCGGCCCCGCCGGAGCGGGCGGTGCTGATCTCGATTTCGGTGGGATCGATCTGCACCTCAACTGGGTCCGCCTCCGGCATCACGGCCACCGTGGCGGTGGAGGTGTGGACCCGGCCCTGGGCTTCGGTGGCCGGCACGCGTTGCACCCGATGCACGCCGGCCTCGAATTTCAGCTGACTGAATACGCCTTCTCCCTTGACCGCCAGGATCAATTCCTTGTACCCCCCAAGCTCGGCTTCGGAGGCACTCACCGGCTCCACCCGCCAGCCCATGCTCTGCGCGTAGCGCTCGTACATGCGGGCCAGGTCTCCAGCCCAGATGGCGGCTTCATCCCCTCCAGCCCCGGCCCGGATCTCCAGCATCACGCTGCGTCGATCGCGCGGATCCTGGGGCAGCAGGGCCAGGGTGAGTTTGGCGCGGAGCGCGCCGATTGAGCCGGCCAGGCAGGTGAGCTCTTCCTGGGCCAGCTCTTCCATGGCGAGGTCGCCTCGGTGCTGCTTCAGCAGCGCCCGGGCTTCGCGCTCTTCCCGTTCGAGCTTTTGGAGTTGCAGGTGGTCGAGCACCAGGGGCTCGAGGCGGGACCGTTCACGGGCAATCGCCTGCAACTGGCTGGGGTTGGATGCCACGGCCGGATCGGCAAGCTGGTGTTCGAGGGTCTCGAAGGTGCAGCGAGCCGTTTCTAGGCGCTCATGGAGCAGGGAGGGATTCAATCAGGCCAGGCCTAGGTATCAGGCTTCCGGAGCTGCAGGGGTAGGTTCCGCAGCGGTTTCGCTAGGGGCTGCTTTTTTGGCGCCAGCGGTTGCACCAGCACCTGAGTCAACCCCACCCATGCCGTATTTGCGCATGAAGCGATCCACCCGTCCCTCGGTGTCGAGAATCTTCTGGGTACCGGTGTAGAAGGGGTGGTTACCGCTCCACACATCAACATGGAGTTCAGGGGAGGTCGAGCCGGTGGTCATGACCACCTCTCCGTTGCAGATCACCTTGGCCTCTGGATACCAGGTGGGATGGATATCAGCCTTGGGCATGACGAAAATGTGGGATTGGCGAGGGGAAGAGATCAGCGCTTGGAGAACTGGGGCGCCTTGCGGGCTTT
>NZ_JAGQCQ010000002.1:0-37342 GCF_024346275.1 Cyanobium sp. BA20m-p-22 | reverse complement strand
CTGGCCGCCGACATTGAGCACATCGATCGGTGGCAGCAGGGCATGCAGGCCGCGGGCCAGCACGGATTTGCCGGTGCCCCGACCCCCGGCGATCACCACCCCGCCCAGGCCCGGATCCACCGCCGCCAGCAGCAGGGCCAGCTTCAAGGTGCCGTGGCCGGTGATGGCGGCGAGCGGGAAGGCCCGGGCGGCGGCGGCGGCCGCACAGGAGCCGACGGGGCTGGGGGCACTGGCGACCATGGAGACGCAGAGGACCGGCGGGGTAGGTGCAGTCTCGGGCAGGCTGGGCCCAGGCGCCGTCGATCCCCGGCTATGAAGATCATTCGCTACGCCGATGTCGACGGGGCGATTCACCATGGGGTGGTCCATCCCGATGGCCGCCAGGAGCGTCTGGTGGGCGACCTGTTCGACGAACCGAAGCCCAGTGGCGAACCAGCCCGAGTGGCCCGCCTACTGGCGCCGATCGAGCCCCGCGCCATCTTCTGCATAGGCCTCAACTATCGCCGCCACGCCGCCGAGACAGGGGCCCCGATACCCCGGCGGCCCGTGCTGTTCATGAAGTCCCCTTCGGCGCTGCAGCACCCCGGCGCGCCGATCGAGCTGCCCATAACTCTTGCCAGCACAGCGGTTGACTATGAGGCTGAACTAGCAGTGGTGATTGGCCGCCGCTGCAAGAATGTGGCGCGCACCGAGGCCCTGGATTACGTACTCGGTTACACCTGCGCCAATGACGTCAGTGCCAGGGACTGGCAGAAGCTGCCAGAACTAGGCGGGGGCCAGTGGTGTCGCGGCAAGACCTTCGACACCTTCGCCCCGCTCGGCCCCTGCCTGGTAACCGCAGGGGCAATCCCCAATCCCAACGCCCTGCAGCTACGCACCCTGCTGAACGGCACCTGTGTGCAAGATGCCCGCACCGACGACATGATTTTCGACGTGCCGGCCCTGATCGAGTTTCTCAGCGGCAGCACCACCCTGCTGCCCGGCACGGTGATCCTCACCGGCACGCCCGAGGGTGTGGGCATGGCGGCCGATCCGCCCCGCTGGCTGAAACCCGGCGACAGCGTCAGCATTGAGATCGAAGCCATCGGCCAGCTCACCAACCCGGTGATCGCCGAGCCCCACCCACGGGTGCCCCGGTGAGCGCGCCTTCCCCGATGGCAGACACCATCGCCATCGCCCTCGGCGCCAACCTGGGCGACCCTGCCGCAACCCTCGCGGCGGTGCGCCCGCTGCTGGCTGAGCTGGTGCAGCCGGCCCGCTGTCGCTGGTCGCCGCTGTTCCGCACCGAACCGGTGGGTGGACCCGCCGACCAGCCGCCCTATTGCAACGCCGTGCTGCTGGTGGGGCCGCCCCTGCCACCCCTGCCGCACCTTGAGCCCCACGCCCTGCTGCGGCAGCTGCAGACTCTGGAGAGCCGCTTCGGCCGTCAGCGTCTGGTGCACTGGGGCCCCCGCAGCCTCGACCTCGACCTGCTCTGGTGGGGGGATCTGGTCTGCGACGACGCGGCCCTGCAGCTGCCCCACCCCCGCCTGCTGGAGCGCTCCTTCGTGCTGGCTCCGCTGGCCGCCATCGACGCCGAGCTGGTGCCCCCCTGCCAACCGTCCGGGGGGCCGGCCCTGACCTGTCAGGCCCTGCTGGAGCAATTGCTACCCCAGCTGGACGAGGCCCCGCCCCTGGCCCTACCTGGCAGCGATGACTGGCCCACATAGGCCATGCTGGCCCCATCCGCCGCCACCCCCCCGACCATGGCGCCCCTACCCTCTCCCGAGCCCTCGCGCCACCTCGAAACCACCGCCGTCCTCGACGCCCGCAAGCTGCGCTTCGAGATCAACCGGATGGAGCTGCCGATGGGGCTGGTGGGCAGTTTCGGCGTGATCCGCCACCCCGGTGCCTCCCTGGCGGTGCCCATCCTCGACGACGGCCGGGTGGTGATCCTGCGCCAATACCGCTTCGCCGTGGCCACCCGCCTACTGGAGTTTCCCGCCGGCACCCTCGATGACGGCGAGGAGCCCCTCGGCACCATGCAGCGGGAGCTCCAGGAGGAGGCCGGCTACAGCGCCAGCCGCTGGGATCCGCTCGGCGCGATGTTGCCGTGTCCGGGCTACTCCGATGAGGTGATCCACCTGTTTCTGGCCCGGGAGCTCACGGCCCTCGAGCAGCCCCCCGCCGGTGACGAAGACGAAGACCTGGAGGTGCTGCTGATGGAGCCTGGCGAACTGGACGGGGCCCTGGCCAGCGGCGATGAATACCTCGATGGCAAGAGCGTCACCGCCTGGCTGCGGGCCAAGCAACTGCTTGGCCTCTAAGAGGTGTAATCCGTTGGGAGCGATCTGATGACTCCACCACGCTGGCTGTTCTGGCACCGCCGTGACCTGCGCCTGGCCGACAACCGGGGCCTGGCCGCCGCGGCCGCCGCCACCCCGGCCGTGACCGGGGTGTTTGTGCTCGACCCGGCCATCCTCTCGGACCCCACCATGGCGCCGGCACGGCTGTGGTTTCTGTCTGAGAGCATGCGGGAGCTGCAGCAGAGCTGGCAGCAGGCCGGCAGCCGGCTGCTGATCCTCCGCGGAGACCCAGCCGAGCTGCTGCCCCGCCTGGCGGGCGCCATCGGCGCCGAAGCGGTGGCCTGGAACCGGGACGTGGAGCCCTTCGGGCGCGAGCGCGACCGGCGGGTGGCCCGGGCCCTGCAGGCGGAGGGGCGCAAGGTGCTCGCCGACTGGGACCAGCTGCTGATCCCGCCGGAAGCCCTCAAAACCGGCGCCGGCGAGCCCTACCGGGTCTACGGACCCTTTTGGCGCAACTGGCTCGGCCAGGTGGAGCAGGCCAGTGCCCTCGGATCAGCAGCCTCGGGTGGCCTGGATCCCCTGCCGGCGCCGAGCGCCCTGATCGATCTTGATCCCGCCCAACTGACCGAGGCGCTGCAAAGCCTGCCGGTCGCCAGCCCGGAGTTAGAGCACGGTTTTTTGGAGCACGGTTTTGCCGGCGCCGAGCTCTGCCCCTGCCGGCCCGGCGAAGCCGCGGCCCAGGCGCAGCTTGCGGCCTTCTGCGATGGTGCTGGCCGTCCCATCCCCCTGCTGGGCTACGAACCAGGGCGCAACCTGCCGGCTGAGGCGGGCACCTCAGGGCTCAGCGCCGCCCTCAAGTTCGGCACGCTCAGCCCCCGCCAGGCCTGGGCGGCGGCCCAGCAGGCCCGGCCCCTGGCCCGCAGCGACGAGGAGCGCCACTCCATCCAGGTGTGGGAGCAGGAGCTGGCCTGGCGCGAGTTCTACCAGCAGGCCCTGTTCCACTTCCCGGAGCTGGCGGATGGGCCCTACCGGCCCCAGTGGCGCGCCTTCCCCTGGGAAAACGACCAGGGCTGGTTTGAGGCCTGGCGCGACGGCCTCACCGGCATGCCGATCATCGATGCGGCCATGCGCCAGCTCAACACCAGCGGCTGGATGCACAACCGCTGCCGCATGATCGTGGCCTCTTTTTTGGTGAAAGACCTGATCTGCGACTGGCGCTGGGGCGAATCTGCGTTCATGGCCCGGCTGGTGGATGGCGACCTGGCCGCCAACAACGGCGGCTGGCAGTGGAGTGCCAGCAGCGGCATGGACCCCAAGCCCCTGCGCATCTTCAACCCGGCCACCCAGGCCTCCAAATTTGATGCCGATGGCGATTACATCCGCACCTGGCTGCCGGAGCTGCGCCATGTGCCAACGCGGGACCTGATCAGTGGCGAGATCGCCCCGCTGGAACGCCGCGGCTACCCGGCGCCGCTGGTGAACCACAAGATCCAGCAGGCCCGGTTCAAGGCGCTCTACGCCACGATCAGGGGCTGAACCACCCTGGCCAGCACCTCAATCACCCGCTGCTGCTGGGCCTCGCTGAGCTCTGGGAAAATCGGCAAGCTGAGCACCTCAGCGCAGAGCCGTTCGGTGACCGGCAGGGAGCCGGGGCCGTAGCCCAGATCGGCGTAGGCGGGCTGGCGGTGGATCGGGATCGGGTAGTAGATGATCGTGCTGACACCGGCCTCCTGGAGCTGCTGCTTGAGCCAGTCGCGGCAGCAAGCCTCCGGCAGGCCGAAGGCGGCGCTATCGGAGGAGGGCAGGCAGGTGCCAGGGGTCGCCCCACAGGCCTTGGCCCCAGGGCACTGGGGCACGCGGATAACGAACTGATTCCAGCTGTGGCCAGGGGGTCCGGCCGGCGGCAAGGCCACCGCCGCCAGGGCTCCGAGCTGCTCGCTGTAGCGACGGGCGATGGCACCGCGGCGTTCCACCCAGCGGGGCAGGTGGGGCAGCTTGACGTTCAGAACGGCCGCCTGCATGGCGTCAAGGCGGCTGTTGTAGCCAAGGGCGGTGTGCAGGTAGCGGCGCGGCATGCCGTGCACCGCCAGCTCCCGGATGGCCTGGGCCAGGGCCCCATCGCGGCAGGTGAGGGCGCCGCCATCGCCGCCAGCACCGAGATTCTTGGTGGGGAAGAAGCTGAAGCAGCCCACATCCCCCCAACTGCCGACCGGCCGACCCGCCCAGCTGGCGCCGGTGGCCTGGGCGCAGTCTTCGACCACCTTGAGGCCATGGCGCGCGGCGATGGCACAGACCCGCTCCATGTCGACGGGCCGTCCGAACAGGTGGACCGGCAGCAGGGCCCGGGTGGCGGGGGTAATGGCTGCCTCCAACTGCTCCAGATCGATCAGATAGCTGCTCTCCTCCACATCCACAAACACCGGCGTCGCGCCCACGGCGCTGATCGCCTCCGCGGTGGCGAAGAAGCTGAACGAGGCGGTGATCACCTCATCGCCAGGGCCTATGCCCAGGCCCCGCAGGGCCAGGATCAGGGCATCGGTGCCGCTGTTGCAGCCGATGGCATGGGGCACGCCACAGGCGACGGCGAAATCTTGCTCAAAGCTGGCGATCGTGGTGCCGCCGATGTACTGACCACTGCGCAACACCTCAAGCACAGCCTGATCGAGGGCAGCTCCCAGCTCCTGGATCTGCTCGCTGAGACTGAAAGGGGGCACCTGCATGGCGAGCAATTTAAGTCGCCCACCACGCTGGCCGCCGCTGGGAATGGGGGAGGGCCATGATTTGTGCCGTCTCCGCCCTGTGAATTCAATTTTGACCCTCCCTAGGAGCCAGCGCGCCCTGGTGGGCGCATTGGCCGCGACCTGCGGCGCCGGCCTGCTCGGCGGCTGTGTGCCTGCCCACCGCCACCCCAGCTGGACGATCTACCCCCTGCAACGGGTGGTGCCCCACGACGGCCTGGCGGTGGTCAGCCAACCCGATGGCTATGGCCTGCACATCTGGCTCGACACCGACACCCGCCAGAGCGGCAGTTGCAAGCCCCGCTGGAGCGCCGATGCGGCCCGGCTGTTCAACGGCAACGGCACGGCGCCATTCAGCTCGGGGCTGGCCCCACGGGAGGAGTTTTTCCAGGCCGTGGCCCGCGCGGATGTGCGCCGAGCCCTGCGCCAACAGAGCGAGGCCCTCTGCCGCCAGCGCTCACCCCGCACCAGCTTCGTCTGGCTGGAGCCCCCCCGCAAAGCCAGCGAGATCAAGCCCGAGGCCTACCCGCTGCTGGAGGAGCCCGACCTGCTCAGCGATCCCAACGCCGTACTGGAGCAGGAGGAGCGCCTGCTCCAGCCCGCCGCCCCCACAGCACCGGCTCAGCCCGGCGCCAATAACGGCTGAAGCGGCGCAGATCCACCGGCTCCGGCAGCTCCACGAAGGGCTCCGGCTCCAGCAGCTGCACCGGCAGCTGGGCGGCGATCCGCTGGTGCAATCCGGCGAAGCGGGGATCCACTGCAAAGGTGGTGGCCACCCCATCGGCGCGGTGGCGGCGGGCAAAGGCGAGCACCTCCTCGGCCACATCGCCGTGGCGCAGGGTGACCGGCAACTCCAGCAGGCACTCATAGATGAAGCCCAGGCGCTTGAGGCTGAGGCCCGCCTGGCCGATCAGCTGCCGATCGAAAACAAACACCGCCGGCGCCCCCGGATAGGCCACCAGGCCTGGGTTGGTGGGCCCCAGGGCCTCGCCATGGATCCAGAGCACGGGGTTCAGCACGGCCCAACCTCCCCAAACAGGGCCGCCTGCAACTGCTCGTAGCTGGCCTCAAACGGGCAGGTGCCGCCTGTGGCGGCGGCGCAGCTGCGGCAGTAGCGCCCGCCGCTGAAACGCTCCAGGTTGGCGCGGTTGAACAGGTAGGGCTTGCTGCTGAAGCTGCTGGCCACCCACTGCCAACTGAGGTTGTTGCTGGCTGGATCGCCATCGAGCAGGTGCTGGAGAAACCAGCGGGCGCCGGCCTGCCAGCGCACCCGGCGCCAGTGCACCACGTAACTGGCCAGCCACATGCGGGCGTGGTTGTGCAGCCAGCCGCTGGTGTGCAGCTCGGCCGTAAAGCCATCGATACAGGCCAGGCCGGTGCTGGCCTCCAGCAGGTCGGCCGGCAGCTCCGCGGCATAGCTGGCGCTGAGGTGGCCGGTTTTGAGCGGCTCGCGATCGTGCCAGATGCCATCGCCCAGCTGGCGCCAGAGCCGCTGCCAGTAGTCGCGCCAACCGAGCTCATTGAGCAGCTTGGCGGCGGCCTGGGCCGGCTCGCCGCTGCGCTCCAGCCAGGTGAACACCGCCTCGCGCACCTCCGCCAGGCTGAGCACGCCATGGCGGATGTAGGGCGAGAGGTGCGTCACCGCACCATCGAGGTGGTTGCGGCTGCGGCCATAGGCCAGGGGATCGACGGCGGCCAGCTCCGTTTCAGCCGCCCGGCGCCCCCCCTGGATCGGACTCAAGCCGCCAGGGGCCTCGGGGAACAGCTGGCGCAGGGTGGCCTCCAGCTCCGCCCGGCTGGCAAAGCGGCAGGGCAGATCCCCGGGTGGGAGAGAATCGACCGATTGCATCCTTACGGCTCCCGGCCACTGCACCCATGCTCCTCGATCTGCGCGGCAAGAAGGCCCTGGTAACCGGCATCGCCAACAACAAGTCGATCGCCTGGGGCATCGCCCAGCAGCTCCATGCCGCCGGAGCTGAGCTGGGGGTCACCTACCTGCCCGATGAGAAGGGGCGCTTCGAGACCAAGGTGCGGGAGCTCACCGCTCCGCTGGCGCCCAGCCTGTTCGAGCCGCTGAACGTGCAGGACCCGGCCCAGATCGAGGCGGTGTTTGCGCGGGTGAAGGAGCAGTGGGGCTCGATCGACGTGCTGGTGCACTGCCTGGCCTTCGCCGGCAAGGACGAACTGATCGGCGACTACTCCGCCATCAGCCCCGAGGGCTTCGCCCGGGCCCTGGAGGTGAGCGCCTACTCGCTGGCCCCCCTGTGCCGCTGGGCCAAACCCCTGTTCAACCCATGCGCCAGCGTGATCACCCTCACCTATCTGGGGGCCGAGCGGGCCATTCCCAACTACAACGTGATGGGGGTGGCCAAGGCGGCCCTGGAGGCCTCGGTGCGCTATCTGGCCGCCGAATTGGGGCCCGACAAGCAGGTGCGGGTCAATGCCATCAGCGCCGGACCGATCCGCACCCTGGCGAGCAGCGCCATCGGCGGCATCCTCGACATGATCCACAACGTGGAGGCCAAGGCCCCCCTGCAGCGCACCGTGACCCAGGAGGAAGTGGGCGGCGCCGCCGCCTTCCTGGCCAGCCCCCTGGCCTCCGGCATCACCGGCCAGGTGATCTATGTGGATGCGGGGTACTGCATCAACGGGATGTGAGGGCTCCAAGCAGACGGCTTCCGGCCGAATGGGAGCCCGTGGGGGCCGTCTTGATGGCCTGGCCCCGCGCAGATGGCGATTGGGCGCCCTACCTCCCAGCGGTGCGCGCTTGCTACCGGGAGCTCTGCGCGGCGATCAGCCGCCATGCCCCCGTGCTGCTGCTCAGTGCAACGCCTGAAGCCACCGCTCAAGAGTTGGCCCATCTGGGCACAGGCCGGCTGCGGGTGTGGGCCAGCCCGGCCCAGGACACCTGGACGCGCGACTACGGGCCGATCACCGTGCTGGAGAGCCGGGGCCCAGAAGGCGAGGCCCCCTTGCTGCTGGATTTCCGCTTCAACGGCTGGGGCGGCAAATACCAGGCCGGAGGCGACAACCGGGCCACCGCCGCCGCCTGGCATGGGGGAGCCTTTGGCCTCTCCCCGCTCGAGCCGGTTGGACTGGTGCTGGAGGGGGGCAGCATCGAATCCGATGGGGCCGGCACAATTTTCACCACCAGCAGCTGCCTGCTCTCGCCCGGGCGCAACCCCCAACTCGACAAAGCAGCCATCGAGGCGGCCCTGATCGCCCAGCTGGGCGCCAGGCGGGTGATCTGGCTGAACCATGGAGAGCTCTGCGGCGATGACACGGACGGCCATATCGACACCCTGGTGCGCCTGTGCGATCCAGGCACCCTGGCCTACGTCAGCTGTGACGATCCCGGCGATCCCGCAGCGGCACCGCTGCAGCGACTGGAAGCGGAACTCCAGGGGCTTCGCACCGCCGCCGGGGGACCCTACCGGCTGATTCCCCTACCCTGGCCCCAGGCCCGCTTCGCCCCGGATGATGGCCGCCGGCTGCCGGCCACCTACGCCAACTTCCTGATCCTCAATGGGGCCGTGCTGGTGCCCAGCTACGGCGATCCCAGCCGCGATCAGGCAGCCCAGGCTGCCCTGGCCAAGGCATTCCCCTGCCACACGATCGAGGCCATCGACTGCTCCGCCCTCCTCCTGCAGCACGGCTCCCTGCACTGCGCCACCATGCAGATACCTGCAGCCGTCTTTCAGTGAGCGTCCTGGTGGCTGCGCTGGTGCAACAGGCCTGGGCCGGCAACCGCGAGGCAATGGTGGCGGCAACCGGCCGCGCCATCCGCCAGGCCGCCGGCCAGGGAGCCCAATTGGTGGTCTGCCAGGAGCTCCACACCAGCGCCTACTTCTGCCAACAGGAGCTGGTTGGCCGCCATGACCTAGCCGAACCGATCCCGGGCCCCTCCAGCGACCATTTCGGGGCCCTGGCCAAGGAACTGGCCATCGTGCTGGTGATCAGCCTGTTTGAACGTCGGGCGCCCGGGCTCTCCCACAACACAGCCGTGGTGCTCGAACGCGATGGCTCGGTCGCAGGCATCTACCGCAAGATGCATATCCCGGATGATCCGGGCTTCTACGAGAAGTTCTATTTCACCCCGGGGGACCTGGGTTTTGAGCCGATTGCCACCAGTGTGGGCCGGCTGGGAGTGCTGGTCTGCTGGGACCAGTGGTTTCCTGAGGCGGCACGGCTGATGGCCCTGGCCGGCGCCGATCTGCTGCTCTATCCCACGGCTATTGGCTGGAGCCCAAACGACAGCACAGCAGAGCAGGCCCGGCAGCGGGAGGCCTGGATCACCGTGCAACGGGGCCACGCCATTGCCAATGGCCTGCCGGTGCTAGTGGCTAACCGTTGCGGTCACGAGCTGGACCCCGAGGCGAGTTCGGCGGTTGCAACGGCGCCCGGCTCGGCAGGCCTGCAGTTTTGGGGAAGCAGCTTTGCCGCCGGGCCCCAGGGGGAACTGCTGGCCCAGGCGAGCGTGGCAGAGGAGGCCGTGCTGCTGGTGGATCTGGACCTGGACCGCAGCGAAGCGGTACGCCGCTGGTGGCCCTTTCTGC
Organism: Cyanobium sp. BA20m-p-22; assembly: GCF_024346275.1. Lineage (NCBI taxonomy): Bacteria > Bacillati > Cyanobacteriota > Cyanophyceae > Synechococcales > Prochlorococcaceae > Cyanobium > Cyanobium sp. BA20m-p-22. The sequence continues at coordinate 27,763 of NZ_JAGQCQ010000002.1, read as the reverse complement.
GCGACCGGCGCATCGATGCCTATGGCGAGCTGCTCAAGCGCTGGCGTACCTAGGCCCACCTGTCAGCATGGGGCAACCCTGAAGGGCGTTTGGCGGCCATGCGCACCGGAACCATCCACCGCGTCACCGGCGAAACCGATGTACGCGTGACCCTGGGGCTCGACGGCAGCGGCCGCTGCACGGTGAACACCGGCGTGGCGTTTCTCGATCACATGCTCCACCAGCTGGCCAGCCACGGCCTGATCGACCTGGAGATCAGCGCCAAGGGCGACACCCACATCGACGACCACCACACCAACGAAGACGTGGGCATCGCCGTGGGCCAGGCCCTGGCCCTGGCCCTGGGCGAGCGGCGGGGCATCCACCGCTTCGGCCACTTCGTGGCACCCCTGGATGAGGCCCTGGTGCAGGTGGCGCTGGATTGCAGCGGCCGGCCCCACCTCAGCTACGACCTGCAGATCCCCGCCCAGAAGATCGGCACCTACGACACCGAACTGGTGAAGGAGTTCTTCGTGGCGGTGGCCAACAACGCCGGCCTCACCCTGCACATCCGCCAGCTCGCGGGGGTGAACTCCCACCACATCGTTGAGGCCTGCTTCAAGGCGTTTGCGCGGGCCCTGCGCCTGGCAGTGGAGGTGGATCCCCGCCGGGCCGGGGCCATACCCAGCAGCAAGGGCGTGCTGGAGCAGGCGGGAGCCTGAACACTGGGTGCTCAGAGCGCCTGAGGCTCCCGCGACCACAAAAACAGCCCCAGCCGCTCCGCATCCGCCATCGTCTGCTCCGCGTCCAGCAACAGGGCACTGCGGGCCTCCCAGGCGATGCCGGCAAGGCCGGCTGCGGCGGCCTTGGCCACGGTGGTGGGACCGATGCCGGGCAGATCCATGCGCCGGTCCTGGTTGAGCTTGGGGGCCTTGTAAAGCACCCCGGAGCGACCGGCTTCGAGCAGCTCGCTGCGGGTGGCCGCCACCCACTCGAGCATGGCATCTGTGCCTGGCAGGGCTTCGGTGGCCAGGCACAGCCCCTTGGCCACCACGGCCCCCTGACCCACATCCACCTGGGAGATGGCTTCAACGATGTAGGCGGCCCGCTCCACATCGGCCCGATCCAGGTCACTCGGCACCCTGCTGGCGTAGAGGCCAGGCTCTGGCAGCAGGTTAGGTGCCACGTCTTCGATGCCCACCACCTTGAGGCCGTACTCCTCGATTATCTGGGCCAAGGCCCGCAGGGAAGCATCGTCGCCATTGCGCAGGGAACCCAGGATCCGCGGGGCGGCCATCAAGGTGGAGCCCTCAAAGCGCAGCAAGTTGAGCGAGCGGGGACGGACAAACTTGCCCACCATCACGATCTGGTTGATACCCCGCTGCTGCAGCGACTTGATGAAGGCGATCGAGCGTTCAAAAAAGAACTCCTCAGCCGCCGGCACCTCCACCTCAAGCCCATGGGGATAGCAGGCGATGTGGGCACGGCCTGCCCGGGAGAGGGCCTCCGAGAGCATCCTCGGCAGCACCCCTTCACCAGCAATGATCGCGAGGGACGGATCACCCATCAGGGCCGAGACAGCTCTAAGCAAATTTCTTGGGGCAGTCAAAGGCCCCCAACCCCGCAATGGCTGCCGCGGGTGGACAGGTCCTACGGCGTCATGGCCTCCCCCGGGCGGCCTGCAAGGCCTCAACCAGCTCCACCGGACCCAGCCGGCGATCGCCAGCGGGCTCGCTGGCGCGCAGATCCTGGAGCCCGACCAGGCCATCAGCCGCCTCCTGCTCGCCGATCACCGCCGCCCAACGGGCCCCGGAGCGATCGGCCCGCTTGAACTGCTTCGCGAAGGCCGAGCCAGTGGCATCCCTTTCCACCGCCAGACCCGCCTGGCGGCAAAGCCTTGCCAAAGCCAGCGCCGCCGTCGCCGCCGCCTCGCCCCGACTCACCACATAGAGATCCAAAGCCGCAGCGGGGCGCTCGGCCTGGCTGAGCAGCAACACCAGCCGCTCCATCCCCAGGGCCCAACCGATCGCCGGGGTCGCCGGCCCGCCTAGCTGCTGCACCAGGCCGTCGTAGCGACCGCCGCCACACACCGTGGCCTGGGCACCCAGCTGACTGCTGGTGATTTCGAAGGCGGTGTGGCCGTAATAATCCAGGCCCCGCACCAAGCGGGGGTTGAGCACAAACGGAATGCCCAGGGCCGTGAGGGCTTGCTGCACGGCAGCAAAGCGGGCCTGACTCGCGTCACTGAGCGCGGAAGCCAGGCTGGGGGCCTCCGCCAGCAGGGCCTGGGTGTCTGGATGCTTGGCATCAAGCACCCGCAGGGGATTGGTGTGGATGCGGGCCTGGGAATCGGCATCCAGCTGGTCGCGCCGCTGCTCCAGCCAGGTCACCAGCTGCTCGCGGTAGCGGACCCGATCCTCGCTGCTGCCGAGGGAATTGAGCTCTAGGGCCAGGCCACCGAGGCCCAGCTCGTCCAGCAGATCCCAGGCGATGGCGATCGCCTCCACATCGCTGCAGGCATCGGCAAAACCGAGCAGCTCCACGCCGATCTGGTGAAACTGGCGCAGCCGCCCTGCCTGGGGACGCTCATAGCGAAACATCGGGCCCCCATACCAGAGCCGCTGGGCCCCCTGGCTCAGCAGGCCGTGCTGGATCGCAGCCCGCACCACCGAAGCGGTGCCCTCCGGGCGCAGGGTGCAGCTGCGCTCCCCCCGATCCAGAAACGTATACATCTCCTTACCCACCACATCGGTGGCCTCGCCGATGCCGCGGGCAAACAGCTCGGTGACCTCCAGCAGAGGGGTGCGGATCTCCGTGATCCCCGAGCGGCGAAAATGCTCCCGAGCCCTGGCCTCCACGTGCTGCCAAAGGCCGATCTGCCCCGGCAACAGGTCGGCCATGCCACGCAGGCTCTGGAGCGACGCCAAACCGGAGAATGCAAGTGGCCTGAGTCTGCCTGCCGGCCTGGGCTCAAGTTCAGGCGTAGGTGTCCCGATACCAGTGGGCAAAGCGCTCCACCCCCACTTCGATCGGCGTCGAGGGCCGAAAGCCCACCCAAGCTTCGAGCAGGGAGGTGTCAGCGGCCGTGGCCTCAAGATCGCCGGGCTGCATGGGCTGCAGAACGCGAATGGCCTCACGGCCCAGGGCCTGCTCAAGCAATTCGATAAAACGCAACAACTCAACCGGTTCGCTGTTGCCGATGTTGAACAGCCGGTGGGGCGCCCAGCTGGTGGCCGGATCGGGCGCCGAGGCGTCAAAGCCGGGATCAGCTGTCGCCGGCTTGTCTGCGCAGGCGATCACGCCTGAAACGATGTCGTCGATGTAGGTGAAGTCACGGCGCATGCGGCCCTGGTTGAACACCCGGATCGAGTCGCCCGCCAGGATCGCCCTGGCGAACAGCATCGGTGCCATGTCGGGCCGGCCCCAGGGACCGTAGACGGTGAAGAAGCGCAGGCCGGTGGCGGGCAACCCATAAAGGTGGCTGTAGGTGTGGGCCATCAATTCGCCCGCCTTCTTGGTGGCGGCGTAGAGGCTCACCGGATGGTTAACCGGCTGGCTTTCGGCAAATGGCAGATTGGTGTTGCCGCCGTACACCGAGCTGCTGGAGGCATACACCAGGTGTTCAGCGCCGTGGTGCCGGCAACCCTCAAGGATCGAACCCAAGCCCACCAGGTTGCTCTCCAGGTAGGCGCCTGGATTCTCAATGGAATAGCGAACCCCGGCCTGGGCGGCGAGGTGAATCACCAGGCGTGGCTTCTCGCGCCCAAACAGCTCGGCGATCGCAGCAACTTCGCCCAGGTCAAGCTGTTGAAAGCGCCAGGCTCCGGCGGGAGCAAGGGCCTCGAGCCGGGCCAATCGGGCCCGCTTCAAGGCGGGGTCGTAGTAGCTGTTGAGGTTGTCGATCCCCACCACCCGCTCGCCCCGCCCCAGCAGCCGCTCGCAAACCGCGGCGCCGATGAAGCCCGCCGCCCCGGTTACGAGCACAGCCCGAATCAAGAAGCCAATATCTCGCGGAAGTAGGCGATTGTGGGCTCCAGACCCTGCTCCAGCGGGACCTCAGGCTGCCAGCCCAACTCCTGCTTGGCCAGGTCGATCACCGGCTGACGCTGCAGGGGATCATCCGCCGGCAGGGGCTTCTCGATCAACGGCAGCTCGGGGTTGATGCGGGCGCGCACCAGCTCTGCCAGCTGGCGGATCGTGAACTCGCCGGGATTGCCAATGTTCATCGGGCCGGTGTGGCTGCCGTTCATCAGCCGGATCATGCCCTCCACCAGATCGGCCACGTAGCAGAAGGAGCGGGTCTGACTGCCGTCGCCATAGAGGGTGAGGGGTTCGCCGCGCAACGCCTGCACGATGAAATTGCTCACCACCCGGCCGTCATCGGGCAGCATGCGCGGCCCGTAGGTGTTGAAGATGCGCATCACGCGGATCTCCGTGCCGTGCATGCGCTGGTAGTCGAAGCAGAGGGTTTCGGCGATGCGCTTGCCTTCGTCGTAGCAGCTGCGGATGCCGATGGTGTTGACACAGCCCCGGTAGCTCTCTGGCTGGGGGTGCACCTCGGGGTCGCCGTAGATCTCACTGGTGGAGGCCATCAGCAGCCGGGCACCCACGCGCCGGGCCAGACCCAGCATGTTGTACGTGCCAAGGAAACTGGTTTTGGCGGTCTTGATCGGGTTGAACTGGTAATGGACGGGGGAAGCCGGGCAGGCCAGGTGCCAGATCCGGTCAACTTCCAGCCAGATCGGCTCGGTGACGTCGTGGCGAATCAGCTCAAAACGGGGGTGGCCGATCCACTCAGCAATATTTGATTTGCGGCCGGTGAAGTAGTTGTCAAGGCAGATGACCTCCTCGCCGGCCTGCATCAGCCGATCCACCAGATGGGAGCCGACGAAGCCAGCTCCCCCGGTAATTAGGTTGCGGGTGATTGAAGCAGGCATCGCTCAGCCCTCTCCCAAGGTCCAAACATTTAACCCTGCCGCCCGGGCAGCCGCCCCATCGGCCTTGGCCCTTGAATCAAAGAGCCAGGCCGGCTGACGCATCAGCGCAGCCACCGCAGGCCAGTTGATCTGGCCAAATTGTTGCCACTCGGTGAGCAGCACCAGGGCATCGGCACCTTCAGCCGCCGCCTCCACCGAATCCACCAGCTGCCAGTTGCCCTCGCCCTGGCCAGCGGGCTTACCCAGGTCGATGCTGATCTGGCCTTCACGAACCTTGGGATCAACGATCGCCAGGCATGCCCCCTCCTCCAGCAGGTCCAGGCAGACTTGGATCGCGGGCGATTCGCGGGTGTCGTTGGTATCGGCCTTGAAGGCAAAGCCCAAGACGGCGATCCGCTTGCCGCTGATCGTGCCGAACAGCCGATTCACCATCAGCCTGGAGATGCGGTGCTGTTGCCACGTGTTCAGGGTCACCACCTGTTCCCAGTAGCTCGCCACATCCTCAAGGCCGTAATAACGGCATAGGTAAACCAGATTGAGAATGTCCTTCTGGAAGCAGCTGCCGCCAAATCCAGGGCCGGCCTTGAGAAACTTGGGGCCGATGCGGCTGTCTGCACCGATCGCATTGGCCACCTCGCGCACGTCGGCACCGGTGGCCTCACAAAGGGCGGCAATGCTGTTGATCGAGCTGATCCGCTGGGCCAGGAAAGCATTGGCCGTGAGCTTGCTGAGCTCGCTACTCCAAAGATTGGTGCGCAGAATTTTTTCCGGAGCCACCCAGTGGCCGTAGATCCCCGCCAGCGCCTCAATCGCTTCCTGGGATTCCCCACCAATCAGCACCCGATCGGGATTCTCCAGATCTCGGACCGCCGAGCCCTCCGCCAGAAACTCCGGATTCGAGAGCACCGCAAAGCTCTTGCCCGCTGGGCCAGCCTCCAGAATCGACTTCACCGCCTGGGCCGTGCGCACCGGCAGGGTGCTCTTCTCCACCACGATCGTGTGGCCAGTGGCCGCCTTTGCCAGCATGCGCGCGGATGCCTCGATCCACTTGAGATCACTTGCCTGACCTGCCCCCACACCGTGGGTCTTGGTGGGGGTATTCACGGAGATGAACACCATGTCGGCGGTCGCGATCGCCCCCTCCACCGAGGTGGTGAAGTGCAGGTTGCGACCCCGCGCCCGGCCCACCACCTCATCGAGCCCGGGCTCATAGATGGGCAGCAAGCTGAGATCGGCGGAGTTCCAGGCCCCAATCCGCTCCTCGTTGAGGTCCACCACCGTGACCTGGATGTGGGGGCAGCGATCGGCCACCACGGCCATTGTCGGGCCACCCACATAGCCGGCACCAATGCAGCAAATGCTGCGAATTGATGGTGCGTCCATGACAGTTGGTGGCAAGATTCGACCGAGACTATCGCCCACCCCCGCAGGAAACAATCTTGACCCAGCTGCTGATAACTGGAGGCGCCGGCTTCATCGGCAGCCACACCTCCCTGCTGCTGCTTGAAGCGGGCCACAGCCTCGTGGTGATCGACAACTACGACAACAGCTCCCCGGAAGCACTGCGGCGGGTACTGGAACTTGCCGGCCCCGGGGCCGCCGGCCGGCTGGTGGTCGTCGAAGGCGATATCCGTTCAGCTGTGGATCTAGACAAGGCCTTTGCCGCCGCCCCCTCAGGCCAGCCCATCGAGGCGGTGATCCACTTCGCCGGCCTCAAGGCCGTTGGCGAATCGGTGGGCGATCCGCTGCGCTACTGGGACGTGAACCTCAGCGGCTCCCGCCACCTGCTCAAAGCCATGCAGGCCCATGGCTGCCGCACCCTGGTCTTCAGCAGCAGTTGCACCGTTTACGGCCTGCCCGAAACCATGCCGATTGGGGAGGGGGCAGCCATCCAGCCGATCAATCCCTATGGCCACAGCAAGGCGGCGGTGGAGCAGATGCTGGCGGATCTGGCCGCCAGTGAGGCCGGCTGGCGAATCGCCCGTCTGCGGTATTTCAACCCGGTGGGGGCCCACCCTAGTGGCCGCATCGGCGAAGACCCCAGCGGCATTCCCAATAATCTCCTGCCCTTTGTCAGCCAGGTGGCCGTGGGGCGGCGGACCGAACTGCAGGTGTTCGGTGGCGACTGGCCCACCCCCGACGGCAGCGGCATCCGCGACTACATCCACGTGATGGACCTGGCCGAAGGCCACCGGGCCGCCCTCGATGCCCTGCTGGCCGAGCCACCCCAGCTGCTAACCCTCAACCTGGGCAGCGGCCAGGGCCATTCGGTGTTGGAGGTGGTGCGGGCCTTCGAGAACGCCAGCGGCCGCACGGTGCCCTACGCCATCGTGGCCCGTAGGGACGGGGACGCCGCCTGCACCGTGGCCGATCCGCACCTGGCCGCCGAGCGACTGGGCTGGCGGACCCGCCTCTCCCTAGCTGAAATGTGCCGCGATAGCTGGTGCTGGCAACAGGCCAATCCCCACGGCTATGGAGGATGAAGGGGAGTTGCTGCTGGCCGGCGGCGGCCACAGCCACTCCCTGGTGCTGCGGATCTGGGCGATGGCTAGACGCCATTGGCAGCGGCGACCGGCCGCCCGGATCACCCTGATCAGTCGCCACAGCACCGCCCCCTATTCGGGCCTGGTGCCGGCCCTAGTGGCCGGCCTGGTGGGGGAACAGACCGGCGCCATCGACCTGCGTCGCCTCTGCCTGGTGGCAGGGGTGACCTTCGTGCAGGCAGAGATCACGGGCCTCAATCTCCAGACCAGGGAATTGCACCTGGAGGCCAGGCCCAGCCTCCGCTGGGACTGGCTCAGCCTCGATGTGGGCGCGGAGACCAACGAGCTCGCCGGTGCCGCCATGGCGGTCAAGCCCCTGGATCCTTTCCTGGAGTGGTGCCGCCAGCTGGATCAGACCAATCTGCGGATTAAAGGTGGGGGAGCCGCGGCGGTGGAACTTGCCCTGGCCCTGCGGGGTCGGGGACTGAAACCGGAGCTGCTGCTGCGCGGCGCCGAGCTGCACCTGGGCTCCAGGGCAGCCAACCGGGTGGGCGAACGGCTGCTCCACCGGGCCGGCATTGGCCTGCGGCGTCACAGCCCAGCGGCAGCCCCAGCCAACCTGGCCTGCACCGGCAGCCGCGCCCCCCGCTGGCTGGCTGCAGCTGGCCTGCCGCAGGACCAGCGCGGCAGGTTGCTCACCGCAGCCAGCCTCCAGGTTCTGAACCATCCCGGGGTGTTTGCCAGTGGAGACTGCGGCGTCATCGCCGCCCAACCCAGGCCCCCATCCGGCGTCTGGGCCGTGCGCTGCGCCCCGACCCTGGCCAGGAACCTGACCAGGGTCGTTTCGAGTCGCCCCCTGCGCTCCTGGCGCCCCCAACCCTGGGCCCTGCAGCTGCTCGGCGATGGCGGCAGCCTGGGACCCAGCCCCCAGGCCGTGGCCTTCTGGGGGCCCTGGGCCCTGGGGCCCAGCCCCTTGCTGTGGCGCTGGAAGCAGTTCCTAGATCAGCGCTTCATGGACCGCTTCAGCAGCCTCAAGGCCATGGCTGGGGACCGCCCAACCCCGATGGCCTGCCATGGGTGTGCGGCCAAACTGGCCGCCGGCCCCTTGCAGGACGCCCTGGCCCGCAATGGGCTGGGCGGCGGGACGCCTGGCGGCGCCGAGGACGCAGCCGTGATCGGCCAGGACGGCCAGGGCAACCTGCTGCTGCAGAGCGTCGATGGCTTCCCGGCCCTGGTGAGCGACCCCTGGCTCAACGCCAGGATCACCACCTTGCATGCCTGCAGCGATATCTGGGCCTGCGGCGCCCAGGTGCGAACAGTGCAGGCGGTGGTGACCCTGCCCCAACTGGCAGCTTCCCTGCAGGCAAACCTGCTCAGCGAAACCCTGGCCGGAATCGAGTCGGTGCTGAAGCCGCTTGGGGCAAGGCTGATCGGCGGCCACAGCCTGGAAGCAAGAAACAGCCTGGAGGCGAGGGGCACGCCGGTGGGCCTGAGCCTGGTGCTGAGTGTCAATGGCGCCGTGGAGGCCGGGCGACTCTGGGGCAAGGGGCCCCTACGCCCAGGCGATGGGCTGCTGCTCAGCCGGCCGATCGGCACGGGGGTGCTGTTTGCCGCAGCCATGGTCGGCACCGCCCAACCCCAATGGCTCGACGGGGCTCTCGCCACCATGCAACAGAGCCAGGCGGCCCTGGTGGAGCTGCTGGCCGGCCATGGCTGCCGGGCCTGCACGGATGTGACCGGCTTCGGGCTGCTGGGCCACCTGGGCGAGATGCTGGCCGCCAGCCCAACCAGCTGCCGCATCACCCTCAATGCCGCTCAGGTCCCCAGCCTGCCCGGGGCCCTGACCCTGCTGGAGCAGGGCTTTACCAGCAGCCTGGCCCCAGCCAATGCCAGCGCCCTGGCCCTGCTTGAAGATCGGGTGGAGCTCCAGAGCCCGGTTGATGGGGCCCGCCAGGCCCTGCTGATCGATCCCCAGACCTGCGGCCCCCTGCTGGCGGCAATCCCCGCCGATCGGATCGATGCCGCCCTGGCCGAGATGGAAACGGCTGGGTTCCCTGGGGCCGCCGCCATCGGCCAGGTGCACTCCTGAGCAACCCAGCTGCAGCCAACCTGGGAGAATTCCGACACCCCGGTGGCGAGCTCTTGTCAGCCCTGACCAGTTGCCTGGAGGGAGAGGCGGCAGCAATCGCCGCGGCTGCCCAGCGCCTCAACAGCGCCCAGGTGGAGGCGGCCCTGGAGCTGCTGGCGGGCTGCCGCCAGCGCCGCTCCAAGCTGGTTGTCACCGGAGTGGGCAAGAGCGGCATCGTCGCCCGCAAGATTGCCGCCACCTTCTCCTCGATCGGCCTGACGGCGGTGTTTCTCAACCCCGTCGATGCCCTGCACGGCGATCTGGGCATCGTGGCGGCCGACGACGTGGCCCTGCTGCTCTCCAACAGCGGCGAAACAGAGGAGCTCCTGGCAATCATTCCCCACCTGCGCCGCCGCGGCACCGCCCGCATCGCCCTGGTGGGCCGGCTGGGCTCCAGCCTGGCCACGGGCTGCGATGTGGTGCTGGATGGATCTGTGGATCGGGAAGTGTGCCCGTTGAACCTGGCCCCTACCGCCAGCACGGCGGTGGCGATGGCCATCGGTGATGCCCTGGCGGCCGTCTGGATGGAACGGGCCGGTATCTCGCCTGAAGATTTCGCCATCAACCATCCCGCCGGCTCCCTGGGCCGCCAGCTCACCCTCACCGTGGCCGACCTGATGGTGCCGGCCACCGACCTGGAGGGCCTCTCTCCCCAGGCCCCCCTGGCGGAGGTGATCGGCCAACTCACCCAGGGCAGCAACGGCAAGGGCAGCCTCGGGGCAGCCTGGGTGCAGGCCAGCGGAGACCCCAGGCAGATGGCGGGGTTAATCACCGATGGCGACCTGCGCCGCACCCTGCAGCGCCACCCCCCCGAAAGCTGGGCCTCAATCCGCGCCGGGGCCATGGCCACCGCCGACCCAATCACCGTGGCTCCCCAGACCCTGGCGATCACCGCCCTGGAACTGATGGAACGCAATCCGCGCCAGGCGATTTCGGTGTTGCCCGTGGTCGATCCCACCCGGCCCGGCCAACTGCTGGGCCTGCTGCGGCTGCACGATCTGGTGCAGGCTGGGTTCTCCACCCACCCAGCCGCTGAGCGCCCATGACGGCCATCCCCTTCACCCTGATCGCCGGGCCCTGCGTGATCGAAAACCGCGATCTGGTGATGCAGGTGGCCGAGCAGGTGAAGACGATCACCGATCGCCTCGGCATCCGCTATGTGTTCAAAGCCAGCTTCGACAAGGCCAACCGCAGCTCCGGCAAGTCTTTTCGGGGCCCGGGGCCCGATGAGGGGCTGAAGATCCTGCAGGAGGTGGGCCAGAGCTTCGGGGTGCCGGTACTCACCGACATCCATGAAAGCCACCAGGCGGCTGCCGCGGCCCAGGCCGTGGACGTGCTGCAGATTCCCGCTTTCCTCTGCCGTCAGAGCGACCTGCTGGAGGCCGCAGCCCAGGCCGTAGCTGGCACCAACAAGGTGGTGAACGTGAAAAAAGGCCAGTTCCTCGCCCCCTGGGACATGGCCCAGGTGGTGAGCAAGATGGCCGAATTCGGGCTGGAGCCAGCCAGCGGCCGCCTCTGGCTCACCGAGCGGGGCACCAGCTTCGGCTACAACACCCTGGTGGTCGATTACCGCAGCTTTCCCCAGCTCCAGGCCCTGGGGTGTCCGGTGATCTTCGATGCCACCCACGCCGTGCAGCAGCCGGGGGGACGGGGCACCAGCACCGGCGGCCAGCGGGAGTTCGTGGCGCCGCTGGCCCGAGCCGCGGTCGCCGTGGGGGTGAATGGACTGTTCATGGAGACCCATCCAGACCCCGACAACGCCCTCAGCGATGGCCCCAACATGGTGCCCCTACACCGGCTCGAGGCCCTGCTGCGCCAGCTGCTGGCCCTGCGTCAGGTGATGGCCGAGGGAACGGCTCCGAGCAGCCTGTGATCCGCCAGCTATTGCAACGAAACCTGCTGCGGCGCCGGAATCTTGCAGCGATCCAACTGCTGGTTTGTGACGTTGACGGCGTGCTCACCGATGGCGGCTTGCACTACGACGCTCAGGGCCAGGTGTTGAAGCGCTTCGACGTGCGTGATGGGCTGGCGATCCGCATGCTGCAGCGCGCCGGCATTGAAGTGGCCTTTCTCAGCGGTGGGCGCAGCGGCGCCATCGAGCAACGGGCCGCCCACCTGGACATCCGCCATTGCCTGGTGGGCGTGGGCGACAAGCTCAGCGCCCTACGCCAACTCCAGGCCGATCTCCAGTGCGCCCGCCAGCAAACTGCCTTCATCGGCGACGACCTCAACGACCTCACGGTGCGCCCTGCCACCGGCCTGCTGATCAGCCCCGCCGATGGCGCCGCGGGCCTGCGCCGCCAGGCGGACTGGGTGTTGCGCCGCCGGGGGGGGGATGGGGCCGTGCGCGAACTGGCCGAAGCCCTGCTGCAACAGCGGGGGCTCTGGCGACAGCTGAACCGGGAAGGCTGGGGAGAGGGCAACGCCTAGGCGCCGGCCAGGGCGCGGGCCTGCTCGAGTTGCTCCTGGGTGTCCACCGAGAGGCAATCCTGATCCACCTCGTAGGTGAGCAGGGGAATGCCGGCGTCGATCAGCCGCAGCTGCTCCAGTTTCTCCAGATCTTCGAGCGGCGAGGTGGGCAGCGCCGCCCAGCCCGCCAGCAAATCGGCCCGGTAGCCGTAGAGACCCACATGGCCCCAGTAGGTGGTGTGTTCACCCCACTGCTGCGGCGGCACCCCGCGCAGATGGGGCAGGGCACTGCGCGAGAAAGTGATCGCCCGGCCGTCGCGGGCCCGCAGCACCTTGACCACGTTGGGGTCGTGGATCTTGTCCGCCGCCAGGGGATAGACCGGGGTCAACAGCGGCGGCCGCTGCAGCAGCTCAAACTGGGCCACCATCGCCTCAATCACCCCCGGATCCAGCAGGGGCTGATCTCCCTGCACGTTGATCACCAGGGTTTCATCAAAATCAGCTGTCGCGCCCCCTGCAGCAGCTACCAGCTCCGCCACCACGCTGGCCAGCCGCTCACTCCCGGAGCTGCAGTCGGGGGAGGTCATCAGCACCGAAACGCCCCAGGACTGGGCCAGGTGCCGCACCTGCTCGCTATCGGTGCACACCAGCACCGCCGCCACCCCCCGGGCCTGCTGGCAGCGCTCAAGCACGTGCTGCAGCATCGGCTTGCCGGCAATCTCGGCCAGCAACTTGCCCGGCAACCGGGCCGATTCCAGCCGGGCCGGCACGGCCACCACTACCTGGGGGTGTGTCATAGGGCCACGCTAGGAGCTCGCAAAAACCCTCAGAGCCGCTCCCGCCCAAGTCGCTCGGCCCGCAGGGCGCGCAGGCGCCGGCCCAGCTCGGGGCCCTGGCCCATCCCTGCTGCCATCAGCTCCGCGGGGCTCTGCTCAGCTTTTAGGAAGCGCCAGCGCAGCAGCCAACGCAGCAGGGGCCGGCGTGGTCCGTTGCTGCAAACCAGCGCCAGGGCCACCGCTGGGGCACTGCAACCAGGGGCTTCCAACAGGGCACACCAGTGCTCGGCGCCCGCCAGGGGAGCATCCGTAAACCCTGCCCCCAGGCTGGCCCGCAAGGCCAGCCATTGCACCAGCAAGCGGTGTTGACGGTGGGGCAACTGCAGCCGCTCCGCCAAAGCGAGGGGTTCACCCGCTCCCGCCACCAGGGCCACCAACAGCGGCAAACCCAGCCGCGCGGCCCAGCGCAGCCGCCGTGGCCACTGGGAATCCGCCTGCAAGGCAGGATCCAGCAGCGCCAAGCCGCCCCACTGCTGCAATGCCTGGAGCGCCTCCGCCCAGGGCTCCCGTTCCACCAGCAACTCAAGCTCCATCCGCAGCCGGGTGCCCAGGGCGGCTGGGGCCAGGGCCGGGGAATTCCCGGGCCGCCAACCCCAGGGCCAGGCCTTCAGGGTTTTGACGGCCTGCTCGCGGCTGGAGGGCTCAAGGGCGAAGCCGAGCCGGGCGGCGTAACGGGCCCCGCGCACCAACCGGGTGGGATCGTCGCGGAGGCTGGCAGCGTGTAAGAAACGCAACTGGCGCCGCTCCAGATCCTGCTGGCCCCCATGGGGATCCAGCAGCTCACCACTGGCCAGATCCAGGGCCATCGCATTGATGCTGAAATCGCGGCGGGCCAGGTCGTCCGCCAGGCAACCAAAGCTCACCAGGGGGTTTTCGGCCGGCACCGGATACAGCTCGCGGCGGGCCCTGGCCACATCGAGCAGCACGGTTTCGCCGGCCAGATTGAGCTCCAGCTCCACCGTGCCGTAGGCCCCATGCTCTTGGGCGCGCCGCACCAGGGAGGGGCCGAGCTGCTCCACCAGGGCCGCCACCAGGCCAGCCGCCGCCCCCTCCACCACCAGATCCAGATCGGGCAAGCCCCGCCAGGGGTCGTTGTGCACCCGGTGCAGCAGTAGGTCCCGAACCGCACCACCGACCAGGGCCACCGGGCCCATGTCGAGCTGGCCCAGGGCCTTCAACAGGGAGGGGGATATGCCGGGGATGTCCACCTAGATGGGTTCAATCGGCGCCAGGCGCGGGTCAAGGATTTTGGGGCCCATCCCCTGGAATTTGACGGCAATCGACACCTTTTCACCGCTGCCGAAGAGGTGACTCACCTGGCCCTCTCCAAAGCTGCTGTGGCGCAACCGATCGCCCACCGCCCAAACTTTGGCCCCCCGGCGGCGCACCGCATTGGTGGCGGCAGCGGCGCTGCCACCGGCAGCCACCTGGAGGCTCTCCTGCCGATCCACCCGGGTGAGGCGATCGAGGCGCTGTTCGCGCCGGATTGCCGCCCCACCGCTGTGGGGGATGTCGCCTTGAAGCAGCTCCGGGGGCAACTCCGAGAGAAACACCGAGGGCACCGCCGGCTCCCGCATGCCGCCCCACAGCCGCCGCTCACTGGCATGGGAGAGGAACAGGCGCTCCTTGGCCCGGGTGATACCCACGTAGCAGAGGCGCCGCTCCTCCTCCAGGGCCGAGGGGTCTTCCAAGGAGCGGTAGCTGGGGAAGAGACCCTGCTCCATCCCCACCAGGTACACCACCGGAAATTCCAAGCCCTTGCTGGCGTGCAGGGTCATCAGGGTGACCCGGTCCTGGTCAGTGTCCTTGCTGTCGGCATCGCTGGCCAGGGCAGCGGAGGCCAGGAAATCCTCCAGGGAGCCCTCCTCGTTTTCCTCCTGGTATTGGAGCGCAGCATTCACCAGTTCGTTGAGGTTGCGGCGCCGGTCTTCGGCCTCATCGGTGCCGTCGGCGATCAGTTCGGCCACATAGCCGCTCTGCTCCATCACCCGCTGCACCAGTTCAGAGGGGGCGATGTCCTGGGCGCAGGCCTGCAGGCCATTTATCAACTCGCAAAACTGGAGCAACCCCTTGGCCGAGCGGCCGCCTAGGGAGCGCACCGCCTCGGCATCGCTCACCACGTCCCAGAGGGGAATGCCGAGCTGGCTTGAGGCGTCGGTGAGCCGTTCGATCGTGGTTTTGCCGATGCCGCGCTTGGGGGTGTTGAGCACCCGCAGCAGGCTGACGGTGTCGGCCGGGTTGATCAGCAGCCTGAGGTAGGCGAGCACATCCTTGATCTCGCGCCGGTCGTAGAAGCGCAGGCCCCCCACCACGATGTAGGGAATCCCCCAGCGCACCAGCGACTCCTCCATCGCCCGCGACTGGGCATTGGTGCGATAGAGCACCGCCATGTCGCCCCAGCGCAGGTCTGGATGGGCGGCGTCCAGCATGCGCATGCGGTGCACCACGGCCTCGGCCTCGGCGATCTCGTCGTCGCAGCGGGTGAGCGAGATCAATTCCCCCTCACCGCGGGTGGGGCGCAGCACCTTGTCGATCCGCTCGGAATTGTGGGCGATCAGGGCGTTGGCCGCCTCCAGGATCGTGGCGGTGGAGCGGTAGTTCTCCTCCAGCTTCACCATCGTGGCGGTGGTTTCACTGGCGGCCCCGTCACCGAAGTCGTCCTGGAAACCCATCAGGATCGTGAAGTCGGCGGCGCGGAAGCTGTAGATGCTCTGGTCGGCATCGCCCACCACAAACACCGAACGGCCGTCCCAGTCGTCGTAGGCGGAAGGCTCGCGACCGTTGGTCACCAGCAGTTTGATCAGGTCGTACTGGGTGCGGTTGGTGTCCTGGTATTCATCCACCAGCACATGGCGAAAGCGCCGGTGCCAGTAGTCGCGGATCTGCTCGTTCTGGCGCAGCAGTTGCACGGGGAAGAGCAGCAGATCATCGAAGTCGAGGGCGTTGTTGGCGGCCAGGGCACGCCGGTAGCGCCGGTAGGTCTCAGCCATCAACTTGCCCCGCTGGCCGCCGGCATCGGCCTCGAGCTGCTCGGGCATCCAGCCCTGGTTCTTGGCGTTGCTGATTGCCCAGCGCACCTTCTTGGGCTCGAAGCGCTTGGGATCGAGCTGGAGCTCCTGGACGACGATCTCCTTGATCAGGCTCTGGACGTCGTTCTCGTCATAGATGGAGAACTGGCGGGTCCAGCTGAGCCCTTCTGGATCCTTGAATTTATCGATGTCGAAGCGCAGCAGCCGGGCAAACAGGGCGTGGAAGGTGCCGATCCACAGCTCCTTGATCACATCCCGGTAGATGCGGCTGCGCAGCTGGCGCTGCTCCACCGCCGCCAGGGTGCTCCAGGGCTGGCCAAACTGGCTCTGGGCCAACTTCTGGGCCAGCAGTAGCTCCAGCCGCTCCTTCATCTCGCGGGCCGCCTTGTTGGTGAAGGTGACGGCGAGCAGATGGGCCGGATCGGCGCCGTGGTGGCCGATCAGGTGGGCGATGCGGTGGGTGAGGGCCCGGGTCTTGCCGCTGCCGGCACCGGCCACCACCAGCAGCGGACCGGTGTGGTGATCCACCGCCTTGCGCTGGGCGTCATTCAGGCCGGCGAGAAAGGCACTCATAACCGGCGAACCTAGAGCGGATCGGCCTAGACCCGGCGAGTGGGCAGCAGCTTGACCAGGTGGCGGCCCAACCCCGCCAGCCGCTGGCCCCAACGCAGGCGCCAGGGTGCCGGGCTGCGCAGGGGCGGCTCACCGGCCAGCAGCCGATCCCAGTGGCCATTCACCTCGGCCAGTGCTGGGGCCCAACGGGCCCGCAGGGCCGCCTCCGAACAGCCCTTCAGCAGCGGCGCAAGGGCGGCCGGGGTGGGGCGCCAGTGGTCTGGATCGGCGGCGGCGGCCTCGATGCGCTCGATATCGCCGGCCAGGCTGCCCGCTCCGATCTGGTGGCCGAGCACTCCCGGATCGAGGCTGTCGGCCAGGGCGTGATTGAAGCTGCTGAACACCACGCAGCCGCAGGCCAGGGCCTCGATCGGCGGCAGGCCAAAACCCTCGCTCACGCCGCGGCCCCGCCAGTAGTCGGCGGAGTCGTAGAGCACCACCTTGGCGCTGTTGAACAGCTCCACCAGATCATCCACCCAGCCTTCCTGCACCTGGACCACCAGGCCCCGGGCCCGCAGGGCCGGCACCAGCTGCTTGAGCAGGTAGGCACTGCTCTTACGACGCTGCACCAGCACATCGATCGGCCGCTGCCCATCGCCATGGCGCCGGCCCCGCTCCAACCACTTTGGCTCGAGGGCATTGGGCACCAGCAGCAGGGGACTGCGGGGGCCCCGATCACCCCAGTAGCCGAGGGTGTTGCGGCTCACCGCCAGCACCGGCACCCCGGCCGGCAGGTCAAAGCCGTAACCGCTGCTGTGGGCGTGGTAAGCCACCGGCCGGCCCCGCAGCCGGGCCAGCAACCTGGGCACATCAAAGCCCCAGCTCACAATCCAGAGGGCCCCACCGGGGGCGGCCTCCTGGCGCAGCAGGTCGGCGAGGAAGGGATGATCCTGCTCCCGCTGGCGGTAGGTCACCACCTGGGTGGGCACCAGCTCGGCGAGCAGCCTGGCGCTCTGCAGCTCCACCAGCAGGCCGCCGCAGCGAAACCGACCGGTGGTGCCGGGCACGAGGAAACGAACTGGTCGCACTCAGGCCGTCACCACCTCGGTGCTGCCGGCCCGCTGACGCCGGGTGAGGAAGCCGAACAGCACCTTGCCGATGGCGGCGATCAGGTTGCCCTCCAACTCCTGGAACATCACCATGTTGAGGTGGAAGGCCTGGTTGGCTTCCTCGACGATCCGATCGGCCATGGGCTGGTCGATTGGCAGGCCATCGAGCACCGTGCGGTAGTTGGCCTTGAAGCCCTTTTCATCGGCGATGGCGTCGAACTCGTAGAAGCGCAGACCGTCGTGCTCGCCCAGGTTCATGGCCTTCTGGGCGATGTTCTTGAGGATCTGGCCGCCGGAGAGATCACCGATATAGCGGGTGTAATGGTGGCCAACCAGCAGCTCCGGGCACTCCCGGGCCACCTGATGCAGGCGGTCGACATACTGCTGGGCGCCAGGAGTTGGCTTGACTGCAGTGCGCCAGTCGGCACCGAAATAGAAGGCCAGGTCTTGCTCGAGGCTCTCGCGGCGGTTGAGCTCGGCAAAGCCCACCGGACCCAGCACCGGATGGTCCTTGAGCCTGGCAAACTCCTCCTCCATCGCCGAGTAGACGAAATAGAGGTCGGCCACCAGGGTGCGGTAGCTGACCTTGTCGACTACGCCCTTGAGGAAGCAGCTCACGAAGCCGGTGTTCTCCGCCATCGTGTGGGCCTTTTTGGTGCCTTCACGCAGTTGGGAAGCAAGGGCGACAGCCATCAGTTGGGGGCGCTGCACGGGCAAGGGGTCAAATTAGGTGCGGCCACGCCTAGGTGAGCGGCAAGGTTGCGAAGGGTTACGCCCCGCCAACAGGAAATCGGTCAGATACCCAATAAGGCCAAGGCCGAGTTTTCAGCCCTGATTGATCCCGCCGCGGCGGTCTATCTGAGTGTGGTGAGCCGGATGACCCCAGTGGGCTTCAAGCCGCCGAAGCGTCGCTGCCGGCGCCACTAAGCAGATCAAACAAGCCGCGGCAGAACGTCTGCAATTTGGCCACCACGGCCGGATCCGGCAGGTGGCTGCCGCTGGGTTGCCAGTCGCCCAGGGTGGCGAGGCGCCAACGCTCCGATTCATAGGTGAGCCCGCGGATCAGCGCCCCCAGCAAGCGCGGACGTCCGCCGATCGGAGCGCCATCCAGGCGCAGCTGCAGCAGCATCGAGCGGCACTGGTTGCGCGGATTCCAGCCGGGGAAGTGAAAGGAGAGATCCACGCATTCCGCCTCCGCCCAGGCGCGGGTCTGGGGATCGTCGCGCCAGGGGGTGAGATTTACGCGAGCATCTGGGAAGTGCTGCCGAAACAGCACGGCCACCGCAGCGATTGCCTGAGCCAGTTCGAGATTCCGGGCCTGATCGGTGGCATTCATGCCGTTTCCCCTGAGCAGAACCGCCGCATTGGCGAAACCTAGGCTCGCCCAATCCTTCCCTGCCGCACGAATGGCTACCAGCTCCCCGCAATTCGAGCAGCTCACCGCCCCCCCCTCGGGCACGGCCATCCGCTTCGAGAGCGGCCAGCCAGTCGTACCCAACGATCCGATCATTCCCTTCATTCGCGGCGACGGCACCGGCGTGGACATCTGGCCCGCCACCCAGAAGGTGCTCGATGCCGCCGTGGCCCAGGCCTATAGCGGCGAGCGGCGGATCGAGTGGTTCAAGGTGTATGCCGGCGATGAGGCCTGCGACCTCTACGGCACCTATCAGTACCTGCCAGAAGACACCCTCGAAGCGATCCGCACCTACGGCGTGGCCATCAAGGGCCCGCTCACCACGCCGATCGGCGGTGGCATCCGCTCCCTAAACGTGGCCCTGCGCCAGATCTTCGATCTGTACTGCTGCGTGCGCCCCTGCCGCTACTACGAGGGCACTCCCAGCCCCCACAAACGGCCGCAAGACCTCGACGTGATCGTGTATCGGGAGAACACCGAGGACATCTACATGGGGATCGAGTGGGAAGCCACTGATCCGGTATGCCTCGAGCTAATCAAGCACCTCAATGAGGTGGTGATCCCGGCCAACGGCAAGCTCGGCAACCGCCGCATCCCCGCTGGCTCCGGCATCGGCATCAAGCCGGTGAGCAAGTTCGGCAGCCAGCGCCACATCCGCAAGGCGATCCAGCACGCCCTGCGCCTCGAGGGCGACAAGCGCCATGTGACCCTGGTGCACAAGGGCAACATCATGAAATTCACCGAGGGTGCCTTCCGCGACTGGGGCTATGAACTGGCCACCACCGAATTTCGTGCCGAGTGCGTGACCGAACGCGAAAGCTGGATCCTCGACAACGTCGAGCGCAATCCGGGCCTGGGCATCGAAGCCAATGCCCGCATGATCGAGCCGGGCTACGACGCCCTCACCCCCGAGAAAAAAGCGGCGATCGACACTGAGGTAGGCGACGTGCTTGCGGCGATCGGCGCCAGCCACGGTGGCGGCCAGTGGAAGCAGATGGTGCTGGTCGACGACCGCATCGCCGACAGCATCTTCCAGCAGATCCAAACCCGACCCCAGGAGTACTCCGTGCTGGCCACCCTCAACCTCAATGGCGACTACGTCAGTGATGCCGCCGCGGCCGTGGTAGGCGGCCTGGGCATGGCCCCCGGCGCCAACATCGGCGACAACGCCGCCATCTTCGAGGCCACCCACGGCACCGCCCCGAAGCACGCCGGCCTCGATCGCATCAACCCCGGCTCGGTGATTCTTTCGGGCGTGATGATGCTCGAATTCATGGGTTGGCAGGAGGCGGCAGACCTGATCACCGCCGGCCTCAGCGCCGCCATCGCCAGCAAAGAGGTCACCTACGACCTGGCGCGGCTGATGGAGCCGCCGGTGGAGCCGGTGAGCTGCAGCGGTTTCGCAGATGCGATCATCGCCAGGTTCTGAGCCGCGATCTCTCAGGGGACGGCTACAGCTGGGGTGGGAATGATCTGCACCACCCCGCCCTCACTGGGGGCCATAACCTTGGGGCCGCCCAGCACCGCGGGCTGATTGAAGCGGTCGACGCCCAGCAGCACCTCGTGGCGCCCCTGACCACTGGCCAGGTGGATGCCGTTCCTGAGCTTGACGAAGGCGCTCAGATCAACGCGTGTGATTACATTGTAGCGCTTCTGATTGGGTCGCAGCATGATGAACATTGTCATCACCACGTTCCAGCCGACCGCCAGGGCAAGCAAGGTGGCCAGTGTGCCCGAGCGCCTGCTCTTTCCGGGCCAGAGACGCTCAATCCAGATGAAACTGACAGCCCCAACAACGAAAATCAACACACAGCTCCAGAGCGCCACACGGATGTAGAAATCCTGGGAGTAGATGCTGCGATCTTCGGTATCCACTCCTGCTTCGCGCACCCTTAGCAGCACTTGCCTCCAGGCCGTGGGATCTCCTGGACTGCGATCAACCAGCTCCGTATCCCTGGAGGGCATCAGAACTGCGTCGAGCTCGCCAGCCATGCCATCTGGCGTGGTAGAGGTGCCGAGCTTGAAGGTGGTTTTTGGATAGGAGATCGTCACCCGCGAGGCATTCGTTTTCTGCAGCTCCTGCTTCACAGACAACAGCAGATAATTGGCCATCTCGCTGTTGCTGGCCAGATCAATGCCGGCGAACTGCACCTCCAGCGGCTCCCCTTGCACCGGCAGCGCGGAGAGCTTCAGGGCCGCGACCGCCTGGTCCACTGCTGTGGCCATGCTGCGCTGCTGGGCGGCAATGCGCGGAAAGCTGGCCTGGCGCAGGATCGGGATCTGCAGTTTGGATGTCCCCAGGTCCTGAGCCCCTCCCAGCCAGGCCATCGCCCTCTGCATATCTGCGCTGTAGTTGAGCCACAACTGGAACGACACGTAGCCGGCACTAAGCAGGGCCAGCCCGGCACCGAGACCAATGAGATAATTGCGTTCGCTTCGGCTCACTCGCGGACCGGTGATCCGAAAGGGTCCTTTCATGACTGTGGTACGAAGGCAAGGCCCCAACCTAGGGATCGATGACTGATCTGCCATCGGACCCCTGCGTGCACTGCGGCTTTTGCCTGCCCACCTGCGCCAGCTACCGGGTGCTGGGCACGGAGATGGACTCGCCCCGGGGCCGCATCCACACCCTCAAGGCGATCGAAGCCGGCGAACTGGAGCTCGACGCCACGGTGGCTAGCCATTTCGACAGCTGCCTGGGCTGCTTCGCTTGCGTCACCGCCTGCCCCTCGGGGGTGCGCTACGACCAGCTGATCGAGGCCACCCGGCCCCAACTCAACGCTCCGGAGCTGCGCAGCCCGGCCCAGCGGGCTTTCCGCCGGCTGCTATTTGCCCTGCTCCCCTACCCGGCGCGGTTACGGGCGGTGCTGACTCCCCTGCGGGCCTATGCCGGCACGCCGCTGCAGGCCCTTGCCCGCCGCAGCGGCCTCACCCGCCTGCTCGGCCCCCAGCTCGAGGCGATGGAGCGGCTGCTACCGCCCCTGCCCGCCGAGGCCTTCCAGGCCAACTTCCCGACGGTGGTGCCGGCCCGCGGCGAGCGGCGGGCCCGGGTGGGGCTGCTGCTGGGCTGCGTCCAGCGCCTGTTTGATCCAGCGGTGAACCGGGCCGTAGTGGAGGTGCTGAGCGCCAACGGCATCGAGGTGGTGATCCCGCCGGATCAGGGCTGCTGCGGCGCCGTAACCCACCATCAGGGCGAGCTGGCGCACACCGAACAGCTCGCCACCGCCGTAATCGACAGCTTCGCTGCCGTGCTGGGCCCGGGCCGACCGGCGGGGCCCGAACCCCTCGATGCGGTGCTGGTGGCGGCCTCCGGCTGCGGCCACACCCTCAAGGCCTACGGCACGATCCTTAACGGTGAACGCGGCGGGGCCTTTGCATCCCAGGTGCGGGACGTGCATGAATTCCTGCACGGTCTGGGCCTGAGCGAGGCCTTCCGGGCCCACCTGGGCCCCCTTGCCCACTCTGACGGCAGCCCCGCCACCGCCGAGCGGCCGCTCGCGGTGGCCTATCACGATGCCTGTCACATGCTGCACGGCCAGGGCATCAGCGCCGAGCCCCGGGCCCTGCTGCGCCGGATCCCCCACCTGCTGCTGCGGGAGGCCACGGAGGCGGGCGTGTGCTGCGGCAGCGCCGGCATCTACAACCTGGTGCAGCCGCGGGAGGCCGCCGAGCTCGGCCAGCTCAAGGCGGCCGACCTGGCCGACACCGGCGCCGAGCTGGCGGCCAGTGCCAACATCGGCTGCACCCTGCAGATTCGCCATCACCTCGCCGAGCAGGAGCGGCCGATCCCGGTGCTCCATCCAATCGAGCTGCTACAACGCAGCTGGCGGGCAGGCGGCGGCCATTAAGTCGGCCCCCTTGCCCCATCAGCCCTGATGGCCGACCAACCCCCGGGTCGGCTCCTGTCCATCCTGGGCCTGGGTTTCGGCCTGGCTGGAGCCGTGGGCGGCACGATCGGGGCGGGCATCCTGCGCACCCCTGGGCTGGTCGCAGCCCAGTTGCCCACGGCGCCGCTGCTGCTGGCGGCCTGGCTGGTGGGCGGGCTCTATGCGCTGCTGGGGGCGATCTGTATCGCCGAGCTGGCATCCAGCCTGCCCCGGGCGGGAGGCTGGTATGTGTATGCGGAGAGGGCCTTCGGGCGCCGGGCCGGCTTCCTGGTGGGCTGGACCGACTGGCTGGCCCACTGCATCGGCCTGGCCTGGGTGGCCACCACCGTGGGGGAATACGGCCAGGCCCTGCTGCCTGCCCCCTGGCGCCTGCTGCCTTTTGGGGCCCAGGCCCTGGCCCTGGGGGCGATCGGCCTGTTCACCCTGATCCAGCTGCGGGGCCTGCGGGCCGGCAGCGCCAGCCAGGAACTGCTCAGCCTGGTCAAGGCGGTGGCCTTCCTGGCCCTGGTGGCAGCCTGCTTTCTGCTGCCCTCCCAGGCCCAGCTCGGCGGCGGTGCTGTCCCCCCGGAGCCGCCAATCGCCCCCGCCTGGCAGCACCTGACCATGCCGGCCGTGCTGGCCCTGCAGGCGGTGATCACCACCTACGACGGCTGGGCCAGCCCGGTCTATTTCGCCGAGGAGTTCAGCGAGCCCGAGCGGGATCTGCCCCGCTCCCTGATCGGCGGGGTGCTGGCCGTGACGGCCCTCTACCTGCTGATCAACCTGGCCCTGCTGCACGTGCTGCCGATCGCCCAGTTGGCCAGCTCAACCCTGCCAGCCGCCGCGGCGGGACGGGCCCTGGCCGGCCCCCTGGGGGGAAATCTGATCACCGCCGTGGCCCTGATTTCACTGCTGGGACTGATCAACACCGTGGTGATGGCGGCCCCACGGATCCTCTACGGCCTGGGCCGCGATGGCCTGGTGCCGGATTTTGCCGCCAGCGTCAATGACGGCGGCACGCCCACCGTTGCCCTGCTGCTCACCAGCACCGCCGCCGCGGGCCTGGTACTGGCGGGCTCCTTCGAGCGGCTACTGGCCATGGGGGCATTGCTCTACGTGAGCCTGCCCCTGGCAGGCATCGCCGCCCTGGTGGCCCTGCGCCGCCAGGAACCGGAGCTGCCCCGGCCATTCCGCTGTTGGGGCTACCCCCTCACCCCCCTGCTAGTGGCAGCGGTATCGCTGGCCTTTCTGCTGGGGGCGGTGGTCCACGACTGGGTTGACAGCCTGGCGGCCCTGGCCCTGGTGGCGCTCGGCTACGCCGCCTCTAGGAGCAAGATTCCAGACCCTCCATGAGGCGCCAGGCTTGGCGCAGGGTGCCCGGATCCCCCAGGTTGCCGGGAAAGGTGAGCACCGGCAGCTCCGCTGGCGTCAACACCACCGAAAGGCCAGGCAAAAGCTGGCCCTGCAACTCCACTGCCGCCAGGTCGAGCCCATCGGCCAGAAGGGCATGGGTGGTCGTGCCGCCCTTACTGATCAGGTAGGCCAGCTGGGGAGCCAAGGCCCCCACCAACCGGGCCATCAGCGCCGCCAGGCCGTCCCCGAGCCGGCGGCGCGCCGCCAGCGAAGTGCAGGGGAATTCACCGCGGCTGCTGAAGATCACCGGCGTGCGCCCCCCAGCGAGGATCTCCCCCAGCTCGACCAGCCAGTCCCGCTCCAGGCAGGCCAGCAGGGCGCCTGGCAGGGGGGCCTCCAGCAGCTGCGCCAGCCGGGCCACGGGCAATTCCAGGCCGGTGCAGAGCGGCTCAGCCAGCAGGGAGGCGAGCTGGGCATCGGCCAGGGGCACATGGGAGCCCACCAGCACCAGGCCCCGCAATGGCTCGCCATCGCGGCCGCGGCGGCGCAATGCCACCAAGTCGGCGCCAGCAAGGGGCTGGGGCGGCAGGGCTGCCAGGGCCCGTATCCAGCTCGCCGCCGACTGGGCCAGCACCGGCCGCGGGGAGGCACGCACCACCCTGGCCAGGGCCGCGAGTTGCTGGGGCTGCTCGGCATCCACCGCCACCAGGGGCTGGGCGGCAAGACCAGCCAGCCATTGGGCCAGCTCCTGCCCCCCATCCCCGCAGGCCCGGCTGAGCTTGGCGGCTGCGAGGCCCTGCACCTCTGACGCCGGGATGCGGCCGCCACTCTTCTCCTCCACCCAGGCCGGCAGGTAACTTGTCGAGTAACCGAACAGGCCATCGCGGCCGAAGGGCGTTTCATGCACGGGCTGACCCTGCAGGAGATGGACTCCGCCAACCGTGGTGCGCCCCCCTTCCAGGAACGCCGGCACCAGCAGGGTGGCAGCGAATGGACCCAGCTCAGCGGAGATCACATCCACCTCCAGCGGGAAGTGGCCGCGCAGGGTGGAATCGCCGCGGCTGACCAGCCACCAGCGCTCGAGCCCAGCTGCCGGCAGGGCCGCCGCCAGGGCCCGGCAGATCTCACGCACCCGCTCGGCCGCCGCCGCCGGCGCCAGCGCCCTGGTGTTGGCCAGCAGAAAGAGGAGGGGCGATGGGTGCTCCAGCCCCGCCGCCAGGGAGGCCCCATCCCAGCGCAGCAGCAGGGGACAGCTGTGCACGGTCTGGGAGCCGGTTGGGTCATCGTCAAGAACGATGATCTTGAAGTTGGCGGCCATGGCACCATCGTGCCGTGATCTCCCCTGAGCCCGGCGAACTGCAGGAGCTGGTGCGCGAACTGCACCGGCAGGCTGCGCCCTGGCAACCGGCCGGGCTGGGTAGCCGCCTGAGCTGGGGGCCCCAGCCAGAGCCAGGCAGTGCCACCGTCAGTTGCCGGGCCCTGCGCGGCATCGTGGAGCACAGCCCGGGCGACTTCACCGTGACGGTTTGGGCCGGTACACCACTGGTGGAGCTCCAGGCCGAGCTGGCACACCATGGGCAGTGGTTGACCCTGGATTGGCCCTGGGGCAGCGGCAGCGGCGGCCCAGCCAGTGGCCCAGCCAGTGGCGACACCAGTGGCAGCGTCGGTGGCCTGGTGGCCCGCGGCTTGGCCGGCGGCCTGCGCCAGCGTTATTTGGGTGTGCGCGACCAGCTGATCGGCATCGAGCTAGTCCGCGCCGACGGCACCCGCGCCAGGGCCGGCGGCAAGGTGGTCAAAAATGTGGCCGGCTACGACCTGATGCGCCTGTTCACCGGCAGCTGGGGCGCCCTAGGTCTGATCACCAGCGTCACCCTGCGCACCCTGCCGCTGCCGCCCCAACGGCGGGGCCTGGGGCTCAGCGGCCCCCTCGAGGCCCTCGGCCAGCTGGCCAGCTGGCTGCTTGGATCGAGCCTCAGCCCCGAACGGATCGACTGGTGGCGCCCCGGCGGCGGCGGCTCCAGGACTGGGGCGGGGGCCGGAGCTGGGGCGGGGACAGGGGGAGATGCGGGCCTGCTGATCAGCCTGGCAAGCATCAACGCCGCCACCCTCGAAGAGCAGATCGCCTGCATCAGCGCCAGGGGCGCCGCGCTCGGCATCGGGGCCCTGCCCCTGGAGCCGGCCGAACTCGAAGCCCAGGTGGCCCATGGCCGGGGCCCGGGCCCCGAAGCCA
The DNA here is from genome assembly GCF_024346275.1 of Cyanobium sp. BA20m-p-22. Taxonomy (NCBI): domain Bacteria; kingdom Bacillati; phylum Cyanobacteriota; class Cyanophyceae; order Synechococcales; family Prochlorococcaceae; genus Cyanobium; species Cyanobium sp. BA20m-p-22. The sequence continues at coordinate 1,438 of NZ_JAGQCQ010000002.1, read as the reverse complement.
GTGACTGGCTGCTGCGGCTGGCGGTGCGCCCCAGCCAGGCCCCCGCCCTGGTGGCCGAGCCAGCCCTGGCCCAGCTCCCCCTGTGCCTTGGCGCCGGCAGTGGGCTGGGGGTCAGCTGGGCCTCAGCAGCCGAGCTGCCGGCCTACCGGGTGGAGGCCCTACGGCGCAGCTGCCAGCAGTGGGGCGGCTATCTGACGGTGCTGCGCCAACCTTCCAGCAGCCAGCTGCCGGCCTGGCTGGATGCCCCGGCCCGGCCCATGATCGAAGCGATCAAGCGGCAGTTCGACCCTCTCCAGCAGCTGGCTCGAGGGCGTCTGCCAGGGGTGCAACCGCCTCTGGGCTGAGGCCAGGAGCTGGGCTGAGGCCGGCAAACCACTCCAGCAGGGCGCTGTTGACCTGGTCTGGCACCTCGTCATGGGGGCAGTGGCCCGCCTCCAGCACCACCTCGGTGGTCGCAGCGGGGGCATGGCGCTGGAAGGCCCCGCGACGGCCGGCGGCATTGATCCAGGGATCGCGGATCCCCCAGAGCAGCAGCAGGGGGCAGGCGAGTTGGGCAAACAGCTCATCGAGGGGCTGGCCCCGGGGGATGTCGAACACGGTGCGGAATACCCCGAAGGCACCCGGATCCAGCGATGGCCGGCGGATCGCCTCCACCAGGGCATCGTCCACATTGGTCTTGTCGAGATAAACCTGGTTGAGGGTGCGGCGGATCGTGGCCGGCCGGCGCAGGTTTTCAAAGATCAATCGCTGCAGCACCGGGCTTTTCAGCAGGGCGCCACCGATGGTCTGGCGGGCGATGGCAGCCCAGCCCTTGGGCGGAGCCTGCTCATCGCTGAACGGTCCGGCCGCATTCAGCAGCACCACTCCGGCCGCCTGGTTCCCCAGGGCCGCCCCGGCGGCCAGGGCAGAAAAGCCGCCCAGGGAATTGCCAACCAGCACGGTGGGCCGGCCGATGCGCTCGGCCACGTAGGCCGCCAGCTGGTCGCGCCAGAGGGCGCCGCCGTAGGCCAGCTCCGCCGGCTTGGCACTGCGGCCGAAGCCCAGCAGGTCGATGGCGTGCACCTCATGGCGCTGGGCCAGCACGGGGATGTTGTGGCGCCAGTGGTCGGTGGAGGCACCGAAGCCATGCACCAACAGCAGCGCAGGCCCAGCCGGCCCCTCGGGCCCTTCGGGCGCAGCCGTCACAACATGAACGGGATGGCCGGCGTAATTCCAGGGCTGGGGGTCAGACAGGCAAGCCACCACGTAGGTCACCGGGCTGGTCGATGCTAGGGAGATCCGCGGTCGGCCATTGCTCTACCCCAGCCCCGACTGGACCCCGTTCCTGCCGGGGGTCGCCCTGTGGGCCCTGGCGCTCTACCTACCCCTGAGCGGCCCCCTAGGGCGCCTGGAGGAGGCCCTCGCCGCAGGCCCCCTACCTGGGGCGGCCCAGCAAGTG